>NZ_JBQQBS010000005.1:0-276377 GCF_052245395.1 Streptomyces sp. 4N124 | reverse complement strand
TGGCAGAACTACGACCCCTGGGCCCCCGTCACCGCCCCCCTCCAGCAGAACGGCGCGGCGGTACCCACCACCACCCAGCGTCGTAAGCGCGCACGTAAGGCTCTGCTCGGCGGTGCCCTGCTGCTGGCGCTGGTTTCCGGGGGTGTCGGGGGTGCCGTGGGGGCGTACTTCGAGCGGAACGGTGGCGTGGGGAGTGTGGAGTTGCCGCAGGCCGATGTGGAGCCCACCGGTCGGCCCGTGGACAGCGTGGCGGGGATCGCCGCGCGGGCGCTGCCCAGCGTGGTCACCCTGCATGTCAGTGGCAGCGAAGCACAGGGCACCGGCACCGGCTTCGTGCTGGACGACCGGGGCCACATCCTCACCAACAACCACGTCGTGGAGCCGGCTGGAACAGGCGGCGAGATCTCCGTGACGTTCCACAGCGGCGACACCGCCAAGGCCAAGGTCGTGGGCCGGGACGGCGGCTACGACCTCGCCGTCGTCAAGGTCAGCGGCGTCACGGGGCTCAAGCCCATGACGCTGGGCAACTCCGACAACGTCCAGGTCGGCGACCCCGTCGTCGCCATCGGCGCCCCCTTCGACCTGGCCGGCACGGTCACCTCCGGCATCATCAGCGCCAAGGAGCGCCCCATCACGGCGGGCGGCGAGAGCGGCGACGGCAGCGATGTGTCGTACGTCGACGCCTTGCAGACCGACGCGCCCATCAACCCCGGCAACTCCGGTGGACCCCTGCTCGACGCCGAGGCCCGCGTCATCGGCATCAACTCCGCCATCCGCTCCGCCGGCGACGGCTCCGACCTGGACGGCGGCCAGGCCGGTTCGATAGGGCTCGGCTTCGCCATCCCCGTCAACCAGGCCAAGCGCGTCGCCGAGGAGCTGATCAACACCGGTAAGGCGACCCATCCGGTCATCGGCGTCACCCTCGACATGGAGTACGCCGGCGACGGCGCCCGCGTCGGCACGAAGGACACCGGCGGGGGCCCCGCGGTCAACGCGGGCGGCCCCGGAGACAAGGCCGGCATCAAGGCGGGCGACGTCATCACCGAGGTCGACGGCCAGCGCATCCACTCCGGCGAGGAACTGATCGTCAAGACCCGCGCCCACCGCCCCGGCGACCGTCTGGAGCTGACACTGGAACGCGACGGCAAGGAGATCCGGATCGCGCTGGTGCTCGGCTCCTCCGACGCCGACTGAAACACCCCGAGAACAGTGACCCGCCGAGACTCACAGAAACGTCACAGTCCGGACCCGTTCAAGCCGCCCATCAGCGCCCCCACAAGGCAAACAACTCCGAAAACCGCACTCCCACCCGCATTCGGAGGCCTCGGGACAGTACCGGTCGTACGGCATAGCCGGGTACCGTGGACCCGGCCCGGACCACGGAAGACCACACAGACCACCGAGGGCCGAGGACCGAGGGACTCGCAAGGAGCTTCAGGTGTTCAATGACATAGGACCGCTCGAGCTGATCACGCTCGTTGTCCTCGCCGTGCTCGTCTTCGGTCCGGAAAAGCTTCCGAAGGTCATTCAGGACGTCATGCGGACCGTCCGCAAGATCCGTGAGTTCTCGGAGAGCGCCAAGCAGGACATCCGCGAGGAACTCGGGCCGGAGTTCAAGGACTTCGAGTTCGAGGACCTCAACCCCAAGACGTTCATCCGCAAGCAGCTGGACAACGACGAACTGGGGATCAAGGAGATCCGCAACGGCTTCGACCTGAAGAAGGAGATGGCCGAGGTCACGGACGCGGTCCAGGGCCGCGACGCCGACACCTCGTCGTCTTCGTCCTCCTCCGCGTCGTCGGGCTCGTCCGGCTCCCGCATCGACATGACGAAGAAGCCCGAGAGCCCGCGCGACGAGCGCCCGCCGTTCGACTACGACGCCACCTGAGCGGTCGTACGACGCGGGCTGAGCAGTACATACGTCGCCGCCGGAGCCGTACGACCGCGGCGCCCGCCGGCGTCGTACGTGACGCGTTTCATACTCCGCCCCTGCGCCCTGCGGCCTGAAGACGGCGTCCGAGCGGCCCACGCGCCGGGCGATTTCCCGGCTGCCCCGAGTGCTGTGGATATGCTGCCGAGTTGTTGTGCGGACCGGATGACTGCGCCCGAGGGGGGCGGGCCGTCCCGGGCCGACGAGAGCAAGGGGGGCGGGCCGTACCGGCCCGACACGAGCGAGGAGGCGTCCGGGCACATGGAGACGACGAGTCGAGTCGCGCAGCCGGCAGCCGCGGAGGGTGGACAACAGGTCCCCTCCGCCAGGCGTACGGTCGACGGCTACCTGCTGGCGCCCTTCCCGTGGTACGGCCTCGACGAGGCCTTCACGGGGCCGCGCTGGCTGATGCAGGTGGGGACGGCGGCCGACGGGGCCGTGGAACACGGGTCGATCGGGCACGGTGACGAGCCCTCCGTCCGCAGCGAGAGCGTTGCCGCGGCCGCTGCCGATGCCAGGGAGAAGTTCGCGGTCGTGGTGACCGTCGCGGCGAATCCGTCCCGGCGGAGCGCCGACGGTACGGGGCTGCTGGAGGCCACGTCGGTGTCCTCGGCGGCGTGGCTGGCGGGGGTGGGGCTGCTGTCCTTCACCTGGCCCGGGCAGATGGACCACTCCCTGCGGGACGACTGGCTGGAGCAGCAGACGGAGACGGCGTGGGCGCTGGCCGACGATCTCGCCGGGGCGGCGTGGTCGACGTTGTCCCTGCCTGTGGACGGGGTGCCTACGCCGTTCCACTACCGGGAGTCCGAGTTCGGGTGGGTGCTGGCCGGGTCCACGCCGGAAGGGGTGCATGTGGGGGCGTACGGGCGAGGGATGAGTGCGTATGGGCTTGGCTTCGCCGTGATCAAGGACGTGGCTGCTTACGCGTGACAAAGGGCGCCGCCGGGTTTGCGGCGCCCCTTCGCCGTAGGGCTTCAGACGTGTCGCGGGTGCGGGTTCGCTGTGGCTGGTCGCGCAGTTCCCCGCGCCCCTGACGGGGCGCCCCGCACCGCCACTAGAACTTGTTGCGCGGCGTGATTCCCAGCGACATGCCCGACAGGCCCCTCTGCCGTCCGCCCAGCTTCCCCGCGATCGCCCGCAGTGCGGAGCCCGCCGGGGAGTCCGGGTCGGTCAGGACGACCGGCTTGCCCTCGTCGCTGCCCTCGCGGAGGCGGACGTCGATCGGAATGGAACCCAGGACCGGGACGGACGTGCCGGTCGTGCGGGTGAGGCCATCCGCCACGACCTGGCCGCCACCCGTGCCGAAGACGTCGACCATCTCGCCGCAGTGGGGGCAGGGGAGGCCGGACATGTTCTCGACGACGCCGACGATCTTCTGGTGGGTCTGGACGGCGATGGAGCCGGCGCGCTCGGCGACCTCGGCAGCGGCCTGCTGGGGCGTGGTGACTACGAGGATCTCCGCGTTCGGCACCAGCTGGGCGACCGAGATGGCGATGTCGCCCGTGCCGGGCGGGAGGTCCAGCAGCAGCACGTCCAGGTCGCCCCAGTAGACGTCCGCCAGGAACTGCTGCAGCGCGCGGTGGAGCATGGGGCCGCGCCAGACCACCGGGGCGTTGCCCGGCGTGAACATGCCGATGGAGATGACCTTCACGCCGTTCGCGGTCGGCGGCATGATCATGTTCTCGACCTGGGTGGGGCTGCCGTCGGCGCCCAGCATGCGGGGCACGGAGTGGCCGTAGATGTCGGCGTCGACGACGCCCACCTTGAGGCCGTCCGCCGCCATCGCCGCCGCGAGGTTGACGGTGACGGAGGACTTCCCGACGCCGCCCTTGCCGGAGGCGACCGCGTACACGCGGGTGAGGGAGCCGGGCTTGGCGAAGGGGACCTCGCGCTCGGCCGTGCCGCCGCGCAGGGCGGAGGCCAGCTCCTTTCGCTGTTCGTCGCTCATCACGTCCAGTTCGACGTCGACGCGGGTGACGCCTTCGACCCGCGACACCGCCTCCGTGACGCGCTGCGTGATCGTGTCGCGCATCGGACAGCCGGAAACCGTCAGGTACACGGCGACCGCGACCGCTCCGTCCGCACCGATCTGAACCGACTTGACCATCCCGAGTTCGGTGATGGGGCGGTTGATCTCGGGGTCGTTCACCGTCGACAGTGCTTCACGCACCGCGTCTTCCGTAGCCATAAGGACGATGGTACGGCGCCTCACAAGTACCCCGGAAAGCCCGTCAGCGGTCGTCTACGTCACGTCCGAGCGGCCGATCTGCCGGGAATACGCCGTGCCCGTCCTGCCGGTCCTCCATTTCCTTGACCAGGTCCTGCAGCTCCGAGCGGATCCAGTCCCGGGTCGCGACCTCGCCGAGGCCGATGCGCAGGGCGGCGATCTCCCGGGTCAGATACTCGGTGTCGGCGATCGACCGCTCGTTCTGCCTGCGGTCCTGTTCGAGGTTGACCCGGTCGCGGTCGTCCTGCCGGTTCTGCGCGAGCAGGATCAGCGGCGCGGCATAGCTGGCCTGCAGCGACAGCATCAGCGTCAGGAAGATGAACGGGTACTCGTCGAAGCGCACCACACTGGGCGCGGCCACGTTCCACAGCACCCACATGATGATGACGAACGTCATCCAGACGAGGAACCGCCCGGTGCCGAGGAAGCGCGCGATGCGCTCGCTCAGCCGCCCGAAGGCCTCCGGATCCCACTCCGGCAGGACCCGGCGCCGGGGCGGGGCGGGCTGGTCGAGGCGGGGATGGCGCGGCCGGGCGGCGGCCGTCGCGCCGGTGGGCGTCCGCTCACGGGCCGCGGTCTCGCGCTCAGGCACCACTCGTCCCCACCCCCTCGTCGAGGTCCTCGAACTCCGACTCCCGCCAGTCGTCGGGCAGCATGTGGTCGAGTACGTCGTCCACGGTCACCGCCCCGAGCAGCGACCCCGACTCGTCGACGACGGGCGCGGCGACCATGTCGTACGTCGCGAAGAACCCGGCGACGAGGGGCAGCGCCGCGTCCGGGGCGAGCGGTTGCAGGTCGTCGTCGACGAGCGAGCTGACCAGGGTGTACGGCGGGTCGCGCAGCAGACGCTGGAAGTGGACCGTGCCGAGGTACTTGCCGGTCGGTGTCTCGTCGGGCGGGCGGCAGACGTAGATCTGGGCGGCGAGTGCCGGGGACAGGTCGGGGTTGCGGACGCGGGCGAGGGCGTCGGCGACGGTGGAGTCGGGACGGAGGATGATCGGCTCGGTGGTCATCAGGCCGCCCGCCGTGCGCTCCTCGTACGCCATCAGACGCCGTACGTCGGCCGCTTCGGCCGGCTGCATCAGACCCAGCAGCCGCTCCTTCTCCTCCTCCGGCAGTTCGCCCAGCAGGTCGGCCGCGTCGTCCGGGTCCATCGCCTCCAGGACGTCCGCCGCGCGCTCCTCCTTCAGCTTGCCGAGGATCTCGATCTGGTCGTCCTCCGGGAGTTCTTCGAGTACGTCGGCGAGGCGGTCGTCGTCGAGGGCGGCGGCGACCTCCGCGCGCCGTTTGGGGGAGAGGTGGTGGAGCACATTCGCCAGGTCGGCGGGGCGCAGCTGCTCGAAGGTGGCGAGGAGGCTCTCGGCGCCCTGTCCGTGCTCCTCCAGGGAGAACCCGGTGACGTGGGACCACTCGACGGTCAGCGTCTCGCCCGCCCGTCTCCCACCACCACCCTTCCAAGGAAGCGCTTCGCGCCCTTTTTCTTTGGCCCGCCGGAAGGCGCTGCCTTTCCTGCCCTTGCGCACGAACACCCGGTCGATCTCCCAGTCCCGACGCGCCGGCAACTGCTGCACCGACACATCGAGCACCGTGACCTCCTCGCCGGTCTCCGCCAGCGTCACGCGCCGGTCGAGCAACTCACCGAAGACCAGCCGCTCGGTGGGCCGCTGCTCGAAGCGCCGGACGTTGAGCACACCGGTGGTGATGACCTGGCCGGACTCGATGCCGGTCACCCGGGTCATGGGCAGGAAGATCCGGCGGCGGGTGGCGAGTTCGACGACCAGTCCGAGCACCCGAGGCGGGCGCCGCCCGACACGCAGCACGACGACGAGATCGCGTACCCGCCCGACCTGATCACCGGCCGGATCGAAGACGGCGACGCCGGAGAGGTGCGAGACGAAGATCCGGGGGGCGCCGGCTGCCATGGCTGCGCCTCCTTCTCGTACGGGTTGCTGCATCTGTTCCGAAGTGTCGTACAGGTTGCTCGCACATGTTCTGAATTGCCCGCTCGAACGGCCTTCAGGCTAGCCCGTCCCGATCGGGTCCGCCCTGGTGAGCGGTCCGGACGGACTGGCTCCGCCGGACCCGCCCGGCCCCGGTACTCTGCGGTACGCCGCTGAAGGAACCCTCGTCAGAAAGGCAGCCCCACCTGTGACTGCGATTCCCCAGGGCCGTACCCGCAGGGCCACGCTGGTGGGCGCGATGTGCGCCCTGGCCGTGACGGGCACGGTGACACTGACGGGATGCAGCGAGGACCCCGACGCGGGCACGAACGGGGTCGGCAAGCTGCCGGCCGACAAGATCCAGAGCAGGACCCGCACGGCCGCCGAGTCCGCCACCGCGGTACACCTCTCCGGAACCGTGGTCACCAGTGGGCGCACTTACAAACTCGACATGCGTCTGAAGTCCGACGGCGGCTCGGGCGAGGTCACCGCTGAGGGGACGACGTTCCGCCTGCTGCGGACCGGTGAGCAGCTGTTCCTGAAGGCCGACGCGGAGTTCTGGCATCCCGAGCACGCCAAGGGCGACGACTCCGACGACACGGCCGCCGCCGACAAGCTCGACGGCAAGTATGTGAAGGTGCCCCAGGGCGACCCCTCGTACAAGAAGTTCAGCGGCTTCACCGACAAGGACGTCCTCCTGGACGGCCTGCTGACCCTGCACGGCACCCTGGAGACCGACGGCCACCACGAGGAGTCCGGCACCCGCACCATCCGCCTCGCCGGCGACAAGGGCTCCGGCGGCACCCTCGACGTCTCCCTGGAGGGCAAGCCGTATCCCCTCCGCCTGGTCCGCGCGGGCAGCGCCGGCACCCTGCTCTTCACGGAGTGGGACAAGGACTTCAAGATCGAGGAACCGAAGCAGGACGAGACGGTGGACTACGGCAAGGCGTTGCCGACGTCCTGACGACCGCCTACTTCTTCTTCCGCTTCTTCAAGAGCAGACGCGGCAGGCCCGCCGGCATCGGCTGACGCGTAGTCGCCGACGTCGGCAGCGGCGCCGCCGCCTGGTTGTCGTCGGGCAGCGACGCCGTCGTCCCTGTCGGCTCCAGCCGCACCACGCGACACTCCCGAGCCCACCGCTGAGGCATCGCCTCTCCGTCGGGCGCGTTCAGCCGCTTGCCCTTGAGCTCGGCGACCGTGGCGTCCCACTGCTCGGACCCCGGCGACAGCTCGACGACCTTCGCCGCCCAGGAGACCAGCCGGCCGCCCTTGTCCTTGCTGCGGACGGTCACTTCGGCGGCGGCCCCGTCGGCCAGCCCCGGCAGCGGCTGCTCGCCCGGCCCGTCGCCGATCAGACACGCAGCACCCTCGTGCCACACATGCCACAGCGCACGGACCGGTCCGCCGGGCCCCTTGACCCAGATGAGGCCGGACTTCTTGGTGGCCTCCTCGACGAGGGCCTGGTCGAGCAGCTCACGTGTCATGAGCCCAGCCTAGCCAGCCACGCTCACAGCCAGCCGTTGCGCTTCAGGGTGCGGTGGATGCCGAAGCAGATGGCGACGGTGATGGTCAGGACCATCGGGTAGCCGAACTTCCAGCGCAGCTCGGGCATGTAGTCGAAGTTCATGCCGTACACACCACACACCATCGTCGGTACGGCGATGATGGCCGCCCAGGACGTGATCTTGCGCATGTCCTCGTTCTGCGCGACGGACGCCTGCGCGAGGTTGGCCTGGAGGATCGAGTTGAGCAGCTCGTCGAAGCCGACGACCTGCTCCTGCACTCGGGCCAGGTGGTCGGCGACGTCCCGGAAGTACTTCTGGATGTCGGGGTCGATCAGCCGCATCGGCCGCTCACTGAGCAGCAGCATGGGACGCAGCAGCGGCGCTACGGCACGCTTGAACTCCAGCACCTCACGCTTGAGTTGGTAGATCCGCCCGGCGTCCGTACCGCGCGGGGAGCCCTTGCGTCCCGGCGAGAACACCTCGGTCTCGACCTCGTCGATGTCGTCCTGCACGGCGTCGGCGACCGCGACATACCCGTCGACCACATGGTCGGCGATCGCGTGCAGCACCGCCGAGGGGCCCTTGGCGAGCAGCTCGGGGTCGTCCTGCAGCCGGTGCCGCAGTGCCCGCAGTGAGCCCTGCCCACCGTGCCGGACGGTGATGAAGAAGTCCCGTCCGGTGAAGCACATGACCTCGCCGGTCTCCACGATCTCGCTGTTGGCGGTGAGTTGGTCGTGCTCGACGTAGTGGATGGTCTTGAAGACGGTGAACAGGGAGTCGTCGTACCGCTCCAGCTTGGGCCGCTGATGGGCCTGGACGGCGTCCTCGACGGCCAGCGGGTGCAGCCCGAACTCGCTTGCGATACCGGAGAATTCGGCCTCGGTGGGCTCGTGCAGCCCGATCCAGACGAAGCCCCCGTCGCGCCGCACCTGGCGCATCGCCTCGTGCGGGGTGAGCGGCGTCGGGGTCTGGAGGCGGGCGCCGTCGCGGTAGATGGCGCAGTCGACCACGGCCGAGGGCGTCGACGGGTCGCGCGTCGTGTCGTACCCAGCGGTGTCCTTGCGGAGCGACGGACGGGACGGACGGACGGCGGCACGCAGGTCGCGGATCATCGACATGGCAGGCTCCTTCGCGGACAGGCAGCGAAAGGCTCCGACGAGGGGTGGAACTACCCGGAATGGGGACGTCCTGACTTCACATGTTTGGCACGTCCACAAAGCGGGGAGCACCGCACCATCGCGGTGGTGAGCTTCGCTACTGATTCAGCTACTGCTGCGGGACAGACAGATCAGGCAATACGAAACGAAGGCTCTTCCGCGGTGAAGAAGGTGCGAGAGGTGGCGGCCGGCTAGAGAAGCAGAGCGGCTACGTCAGCGGCGGGAAGAGCGGGTGCTACTGCACGGTCGACTTCGATCCATTGCAGCCCCACCTCCTCCGGCCGGTCCCTCGTAAGGGAGTGTCGTCGGCGTCGGGACTCGATCGCGACGCCGCAGCGTGCTGCCCCGAACCTCGGGCAAGAGTATCAGCCGACTGAAGTGTCAAGGTGCTCGTTTGCCCGGTCCTGACGAGTTCTATGCTCACCGCATGGTTGATGTTCTTCCTCTGGTCGAGGCCCGGTTGCGCACCGCGCTGGGCGAACCGGACGCCCGCGCCGCGGTCACCTTCCTCGGTACCGACCGCATCGAGGTGCTGCGTTTCCAGCAGGACGACATCGTCCGCTACGCCACGCTGGGGATGTCCGCGCACCCCATGGCGGACCCCACCGCGGTCCTCGCCGACCCGGTCAAGGGCCCCCGCGCCGAGCTGGTCCTCTCCGTACGATCCGGGCTCGCCGAGACCGACAAGGTGCTCCGCCCGCTCGCCGTCCTCGCCGCCTCTCCGCAGGTGGAGGGTCTGATCGTGGCTCCCGGCGCGTCCCTGGACGTCGGGGATCCCCTCTGGCCCGGCGCCCCCTTCACCTCGGTCCTGGTCGCCGAGCCGGGCGGCCTCGTCGAGGACCTGGACCTCGACGAGCCGATGGACCCCGTCCAGTTCCTGCCGCTGCTCCCCATGACCCCGAACGAGGCGGCCTGGAAGCGCGTGCACGGCGCGCAGGCCCTCCAGGAGCGCTGGCTCACGAACGGGACGGACCTGCGGGATCCGTCCCGCAGGTCCGTCCCGCTGGACTGACCCCCCGAGTGACCCATCTCACCAACCGCTGGCCGCGATCGGCCAGTTGGCGAACACCTCACTCCCCGCAGAAGGTGGTTGGTGTGTGCACGCGGTAAGTCAGCTCGGCTAATTAATGCAAGACGCATCTAGTTACGCCTTGTCAGGCGTTCCGGCCGGACGGGTGATCGTCCTTGACGTGGCGGAGCAGGGGTAGGACCGTGGGGCCCTATGAGGGGCGAACCCAGTTGCCCGAAGTGTGGTGGCCGGGTCAGGGCTCCCGGACTCTTCGCCGATTCCTGGCAGTGCGATGTGCACGGCACCGTGCATCCGCTGCAGCCCGTGATCCCGCCCAGCGTCGAGGCCCTCAGCGTCGTGGTGCACCGCACGCAGGTACCCGTGTGGATGCCGTGGCCGCTTCCGGTCGGCTGGCTGTTCACCGGTGTGGGCTGCGCGGGCGACGACCGCAGCGGAGGGCGCGCGACCGCGGTGGCGTGCTCGGGGCCGGGGCCGCTCGGCGGTATGGGTGAGTTGATTCTGGTCGCCGAGGAGCTTGGTGTCGGGCTCGGTGCGCGGTACGCGGGGATCGACGGGCCCGATCCGGGGCCGTACATGAACGTCGAGAAGCCGCCGCAGGCGAAGGTGCTGGCCGCGGGGCGGCCCACGCCGTTGTGGCATGTTGCCGGGTCGCCCGACGACCGTGCGGTCTTCGCCGGTGAGGCGCGGGGGTTGTGGCTGTGGGCGGTGGTGTGGCCCGAGCAGTCGGGGCTGCTGATGTATGACGAGCTGGTGCTGACGGATTTGCGGGATGCGGGGGCCGAGGTGGACTTGGTGCCTTGTGGCGCGTTGTCGCCGCGGTTGCTTGAGCCGTAGGGCGCCTGAGAACTCGGGTGGCTGGGTTTCGTGGCGGCTGCGGGTTCGTTGTGGCTTGTCGCGCAGTTCCCCGCGCCCCTGGGTGGGTGATGCAGCCGTTAGTCTGAGGTGTCCCCTCCGTACCATCACCCGCTGGAGTTCGCGCAGTGCGAATAGATCTGCACACCCACTCCACGGCTTCCGACGGCACGGACACCCCGGCTGAGCTGGTGCGCAATGCTGCCGCGGCCGGGCTGGATGTTGTCGCGCTGACCGATCACGACACGACCCGTGGGCACGCCGAGGCGATTGCCGCGCTGCCGGCAGGGCTGACGCTCGTTACCGGGGCCGAGCTGTCCTGTCGTATCGACGGGATCAGCATGCACATGCTGGCCTATCTGTTCGATCCCGAGGAGCCGGCGTTGCTGGCCGAGCGTGAGCTGGTGCGGGACGATCGGGTGCCGCGGGCCAAGGGCATGATCGGCAAGCTGAACGAGCTGGGCGTGGCGGTGACGTGGGAGCAGGTCGAGCGGATCGCCGGTGGCGGGTCCGTGGGGCGGCCGCATGTCGCCTCCGCGCTGGTGGAGCTGGGCGTCGTACCGACCGTGGGGGACGCCTTCACGCAGGACTGGCTGGCGGACGGCGGGCGGGCGTTCGTCGAGAAGCACGAGACCGACCCCTTCGAGGCGATCGGGCTGATCAAGGCGGCGGGCGGGGTCGCGGTGTTCGCGCATCCGGCGGCCAGCAAGCGGGGGCGCACCGTGCCGGAGTCCGCGATCGCCGAGATGGCCGCCGCGGGCCTCGACGGCATCGAGGTCGACCACATGGACCACGACCCGGAGGCGCGTGAGCGGCTGCGGGGGCTGGGGAAGGAACTGGGGCTGCTGACCACCGGCTCCAGCGATTACCACGGCAGCCGCAAGACGGTTCTGCTCGGCGAGTACACGACGGATCCCGAGGTGTACGGGGAGATCACGCGGCGGGCGACCGGGGCGTTCCCGGTGCCGGGGGCCGGTGGAGCGGGCTGACGCTCACCCCCCACCCACCAGTCCCTCTCTCTCGCAAGGCTCACCCATGTTCGACGTTGCCGTCTTCGGCTCTCTCTTCCTCACCCTTTTCGTCATCATGGATCCCCCCGGGATCACCCCGATCTTCCTGGCGCTGACCTCCGGCCGTCCGGCGAAGGTGCAGAAGCGGATGGCCTTCCAGGCCGTCTGTGTCGCCGGCGGTGTGATCACCGTGTTCGGGCTGCTGGGGCATCAGATCCTCGACTATCTGCATGTCTCCGTCCCCGCGCTGATGATCGCGGGCGGGCTGCTGCTTCTGCTGATCGCGCTCGACCTGCTCACCGGCAAGACGGACGAGCCGAAGCAGACCAAGGACGTGAACGTGGCGCTCGTACCGCTGGGCATGCCGCTGCTCGCCGGGCCCGGTGCGATCGTCTCCGTCATCCTCGCCGTGCAGAAGGCCGACAGTGTCGCCACGCAGGTGTCGGTGTGGGTGGCGATCCTGGCCATCCATGTCGTGCTGTGGCTGGTGATGCGGTACTCGTTGCTGATCATCCGCGTCATCAAGGACGGCGGCGTGGTCCTGGTGACACGGCTCGCGGGCATGATGCTGTCCGCGATCGCCGTGCAGCAGATCATCAACGGGATCACGCTGGTGATCCAGGGGAGCTGAACCCCGCGCAAGCGCAGAGCCCCCGCCCGGCGTCGGTGCCGGGCGGGGGCTCTGAAGCTTCTGCGGTGATCCGCGTCTGTTACGAGGCCGTGGTGTCGGCCGGACGGATCCACAGCCGCTGGCCTATGGCGGCGGCCTGCTGAACGATCCGGTTGACGGAGGCGGCGTCCACAACGGTGGTGTCCACGGGCGTGCCGTCGACGTCGTCGAGTCGCATGATCTCGAAGCGCATGGCTTCTCCCTTCGTCTGGTCATCCTCCTGAGGAGAATTGCTGTACGTCTCTAGTCAACGAGCTGCGTGTTACAAACATTCCCTACGCTAAAGAAATTTTTCGAACGGCTAACTACTGTCGGGTATAGGAGGTTTCGGAGACCCTTTGGGACCGGTTGTGTTCACAGCGTGACCGCCGGGACAATGGAGGCGATGAACGACGACCTCGCGGCGCTCGGCGCCCGTATCGACCGCACCAACGAGCTGCTCCAGCGCATGCTCGCCGAGGTGGCGAAGACGCCATCGACCCATGCGATCTTCGTCGACGCGGGGTATCTGTACGCGGCCGCGGGCCGGCTCGTCGCCGGGACCGAGGACCGGCGCGCCTTCGACCTCGACGCCGAGGGACTGATCGACGCGCTCATCGACAAGGCCCGCACGATCTTCGCGGACAGCCGGCTGCTGCGAGTCTACTGGTACGACGGCGCCCGGCGCCGTATCCACACCGCCGAGCAGCAGTCCATCGCCGAACTCCCGGACGTCAAGGTGCGGTTGGGCAATCTCAACGCCAACAACCAGCAGAAGGGCGTCGATTCCCTCATCCGCTCCGACCTGGAGTCACTCGCCCGGCACCGCGCGATCAGCGACGCGGCCCTGCTCGGCGGCGACGAGGACCTGGTGTCGGCCGTGGAGGCGGCGCAGGGGTACGGCGCGCGGGTGCACCTGTGGGGCATCGAGGCGCCGGACGGCCGTAACCAGGCGGAGCCGCTGCTGTGGGAGGTCGACAGCCAGCGCACCTTCGACCTCGACTTCTTCAAGCCCTACGTCGCCCGGCGCACCGCCCCCGCCTTCGACGCCACGGGGACCCGGCCCACCCGCGAGGACGTGCGCTTCGTCGGCGCGCAGATCGCGGCGAAGTGGCTGGCGGCGCGCGGCAGGGAGTCGCTGGTGGAGCTGCTGCCCGGGCATCCGTATCTGCCGGGGTCCGTGGACCAGGATCTGCTGGTGGAGGCGGAGGGCCTGCTCCAGTACTCGCTGCGCGGCCAGGCGGATCTGCGGCGGGCGCTGCGCGACGGCTTCTGGGAGCACCTGCAGACGCTGTACTGACTCAGTCCCGGCCGGCGTCGTCCCAGAAGTCCGCGAGGGCGTGGGCCGTGGGGAGCGGCTGGTCCATGTTGGGCGAGTGCTCCGCTCCGGCCACGACCGAGCGGCGCGCCTTCAGTCGTACGGCCATGTCGTCGAGGAGCGTCACGGGCCAGGCGTCGTCGCGGGAACCCGACAGCACATGGAACGGGAGCGGGACGGCGGCGAGTTCGGCGACTCGGTCCGGCTCGGTGCACAACTGGCGGCCCGTCGCGATGAGCTGGGCGGGCTTGTTGCCCAGCCAGCGACGCTGAAGCTGACCCAGGTCGCCGATTCCGCGGGCCGGGCCGCCGACCTCCTCCGGAGGGCCCATGGCCAGGATCGCCTCCCACACCTCGGGCATCGTCAGCACCGCGAGCGTGTCGTGCAGCAGCTTGATGCGCTGCTTCTGGGAGTCGGAGACCTCGGCGGGACCCGAGGCCATCAGGGTGAGCGAGCGGAAGGGCGAGTGGTCGAGGAGGACGGCGGCGCGGGCGATCAGGCCGCCGAGGGAGTGCCCGAGGAGATGCAGGGGCGTGCCGAGTGCCGCGGCCTGTGCGAGCACGTCCTTCGCCAACTCGTCCTGCGCGTAGGCCGATTCATCGTGCTCCGGGCCGTCGGACTCGTGCTGTCCGCGCCCGTCGACGGCCACGACCCGGTAACCGCGCGCGTTCAGCGGCTCGTGCAGCAGCGTGAAGTCCTCCTTGCTGCCCGTGAAGCCGGGGACCATCAGCACGACGCCCCTCGGCTCGACGCCGGACGGCACGGGCGAGTCGACGGCGGCGAAGTCGCCACGGGCCGTGTGCAGCCGGTGGAGGCGGGCGCCGGGCGGCGGGGGAACGGGCGCTGAGCTGGTCACGAGGTGAGGCTATCGGGTGGGGCGGCGACGTCGGTGCCCGGTTCCCGGCCGTTGTGGGACGGCGGGTGCGCAAGAACGCCGATGGCCCGGTCCACGCGAGGTGGACCGGGCCATCAGGGTGAGCTATCAGCCCTCCGCGGGCTCCGCGGCGGCCGTGGCCTTGCGCGTGCGGCGCGGCTTCGGCTCCGTGGTCTCCGGCGCCTCGGTGACCGCCGTGGCCTTGCGGGTACGGCGGCGCGGAGCGGCAGCCTCCGGCTCCTGCGTGGCCTGCGCCGGAATCTCCGCCGTCTCGACGGTGGCGGCGGCCTTGCGGGTACGGCGGACCTTGGGCTTGGCCTCCTCCGTGCCGTCGACGGCGTCGACCGCGGCCGTGGCCTTGCGGGTGCGGCGCGGCTTGGCCTCCGCGGCTTCCGGCACCTCGGTGGTGGCGGCAGCCTTGCGCGTACGGCGGGGCTTGGCCTCCGTACCCTCGGCCGTGTCGACCGCTGCTTCGGCGGCAGCCGCGGTCTTACGGGTGCGGCGGACCTTGGGCTTGGCTTCCTCCGTGCCGTCGGCGGTGTCGACCGCGGTCTCGGCCGCCGTCTTCCGCGTACGGCGCGGCTTCGCCTCGGTGGCCTCCGGAGCCTTGGTGGCTTCCGGTGCCTCGGTGGTGGCGGCAGCCTTGCGCGTACGGCGCGGCTTGGCCTCCGTGGCCTCGGCCGTGTCGGTCGCCACCTCGGCGGCGGCCGTCTTCTTGCGGGTGCGGCGGGGCTTGGTCTCCTCCGCGCCCTCCGCCGTGTCGACCGCGGTCTCCGCGGCGGCCGTGGCCTTGCGGGTGCGGCGACGCGGGGCGGGAGCGTCGGTCTCGGGGGCCTCGGCAGCCGCCGGAGTCTCCGACACCTGCACGGCGGACGCGGCCTGCGTGTCCTCGGTGGCCGTGGCCGGCTCCGTCGACTTGCGCGTACGGCGGCGGCGCGGCTTGGCCGGGGCCTCGGGGGCGTCCAGGGCGGGGCCCTCCGCGGTCGCGACGGCGGCTGCGGCGGACTCGGTGGTCGGCTCCGTGGCCGTCGTCACCGGCTCCGCCGCTCCGCCGCGGGTGCGGCGACGCCGGCGCGGGGTGCGGGGAGAGGTCACGTCGTCCGCGGTGGTCTCCGCCGGGGTGCCCGCGACGGGGGTCGTACCGCTGGCAGCCGTCTCGTCCAGTTCGGACCCGCCGCGCGTACGGCGGCGGCGACGCGGCGTACGGGCCGTGCGCTCACGGTCGGCGGACCGGGATTCGTCCCGGCCGCCACGGCCACCGCGGCCGCGCGGACCGCCACGTCCGCCCGTCTCGCCGAGGTCCTCGACCTCCTCCGCTGCGAGCCCGGCGCGCGTGCGCTCCGAGCGCGGCAGGACACCCTTGGTGCCCGCGGGGATGTTCAGTTCCTCGAAGAGGTGCGGGGAGCTGGAGTACGTCTCCGCCGGGTCGTGGAATTTCAGCTCCAGCGCCTTGTTGATCAGCTGCCAGCGCGGGATGTCGTCCCAGTCGACGAGGGTGATCGCGATGCCCTTGGCGCCCGCGCGGCCCGTACGGCCGATGCGGTGCAGGTACGTCTTCTCGTCCTCGGGGGACTGGTAGTTGATGACGTGGGTCACGCCCTCGACGTCGATGCCGCGCGCTGCGACATCGGTGCAGACGAGGACGTCGACCTTGCCGTTGCGGAAGGCGCGCAGCGCCTGCTCGCGGGCGCCCTGGCCGAGGTCGCCGTGGACCGCGCCGGAGGCGAAGCCGCGCTGCTGCAGCTGGTCGGCGAGGTCCGCCGCCGTCCGCTTCGTACGGCAGAAGACCATCACGAGACCGCGGCCGTCGGCCTGCAGTATGCGCGCGACCAACTCCGGCTTGTCCATGTTGTGCGCGCGGTAGACGAACTGCGCGGTGTTGCGGACCGTCTGGCCCTCGTCGTCCGGCGCCGTGGCGCGGATGTGCGTGGGCTGCGACATGTAGCGGCGCGCGAGACCGATGACCGCGCCCGGCATGGTCGCCGAGAACAGCATCGTCTGACGACGGGCCGGAAGGAAGTTGATGATCTTCTCGACGTCGGGCAGGAAGCCCAGGTCGAGCATCTCGTCGGCCTCGTCGAGGACGAGCGCCTTGATGTGCTTGAGGTTGAGCTTCTTCTGGCCCGCGAGGTCGAGCAGTCGGCCCGGGGTGCCGACGACGACGTCGACGCCCTTCTTGAGGGCTTCGACCTGAGGCTCGTACGCCCGGCCGCCGTAGATGGCGAGCACGCGGACGTTGCGCACCTTGCCCGCCGTCAGGAGGTCGTTGGTGACCTGGGTGCACAGCTCGCGCGTGGGGACCACGACGAGCGCCTGCGGGGCGTCGGTGAGGGCCTCGGGCTTGGCGCGGCCCGCCTCGACGTCGGCGGGAACGGTGACGCGCTCGAGAAGCGGAAGGCCGAAGCCCAGCGTCTTGCCGGTGCCGGTCTTGGCCTGGCCGATGACGTCGGTGCCCGAGAGGGCGACGGGGAGCGTCATCTCCTGGATGGGGAAGGGGTTGATGATGCCGACGGCTTCAAGGGCCTCGGCGGTCTCGGGAAGGATCCCGAGCTCTCGGAAAGTAGTAGTCAGGGTGCTGCCTCTTCTGTGTGCGCGGCGCGAGGCGAGCGCGGGGGTCGTGTCAGACCGTGCCCGGGGGACGTCGGCTGCCGTACGGCGAGCCGTATGGCACGGGAGACCTCTGCCGACGCTCTAGCGCTCGAACCGCTGAGGGTCCCTCCAGGCTTTGTACGCAGAGTGCCGTACGGCCGTGGAGAGCTGTCTGGTCGGAGCCGATCGGGCCACCGACCGGGCATCCTCATACGTGCGGCCTGTCGAGTAACCGTCGAGCTACGTCGATGTACTCAGCAGGCGCATTACCACCATACCCCGGAAACGCGCACATGCGATGGCCGATTAGGTCACGTAGTCGTCGTCACAGTGACTGACCAGGGACTTCCTTAGTGCGGCGAGCGGGCTATTGTGCGCTTCATGACGACCTCTGACAAGCCTGACAACGGCTCCGACGCCCCCGCCGAAGCCACCGGAGTCGCCGCCCAGGACTGGGCGAAGGCCGCCGCCGACCCGCAGTACCGCGCCGCGGTCGTCGACCTGCTGGGCGCGCTCGCCTATGGGGAGCTGGCGGCGTTCGAGCGGCTGGCGGAGGACGCCAAGCTGGCGCCGACGCTGGCGGACAAGGCGGAGCTGGCGAAGATGGCGTCGGCCGAGTTCCACCACTTCGAGCGGTTGCGCGACCGGCTCACGGAGATCGGTGAGGAGCCGACGCGGGCCATGGAGCCGTTCGTCGCCGCGCTGGACGGCTTCCACAAGCAGACGGCGCCTTCGGACTGGCTGGAGGGGCTGGTCAAGGCGTACGTCGGCGACTCGATCGCCAGCGACTTCTACCGTGAGGTTGCCGCGCGGCTCGACGCGGACACGCGCGAGCTGGTCCTGGCTGTGCTGGACGACACCGGGCACGCCGGGTTCGCCGTGGAGAAGGTGCGGGCGGCGATCGACGCGGATCCGCGGGTGGGTGGGCGGCTTGCGCTGTGGGCGCGGCGGTTGATGGGGGAGGCGCTGTCGCAGTCTCAGCGGGTGGTGGCTGACCGGGACGCGTTGTCGACGATGTTGGTGGGTGGGGTTGCCGACGGGTTCGATCTCGCGGAGGTCGGGAGGATGTTCTCGCGGATCACTGAGGCGCATACGAAGCGGATGGCTGCGTTGGGGTTGGCTGCGTAGCGCTTCGTGGGGGGCGCTTCTGTTGAGTCGCGGCTGCGGGGCTGCGGGGCTGCGGGGCTGCGGGGCTGCGGGGCTGCGGGGGCTTGTCGCGCAGTTCCCCGCGCCCATTCGGGGGCGCTGTCCTACTCGGCGTCGGGTGTCATGCCGTTGCTGATCGGCGGCGGAGTCTTCCCGACGGGCGCACCAGCAGGGACAGGGACGCTGCGGAGACGGTTGTCGCGCCGGTCAGGATAAGGAGGACGTTGCCTGCGTCCAGGGCGCTGTGGGTGAGGAAGGCGCCGAAGAGGGCGCCTGCTACGCCGGTCGAGACGACCAGGGAGCGGGCGGGGAGGCGGTGCGAGAGGCGGTGGATCGCGGCCCAGGCCAGTGCGAGGCCGAGCACTGCGGAGCCGAGCGCTTCCAAGATCATCACGGGGTCCCTCCCACACAGCCTGCCTGCGCACCACGGACGTAGCCCGTCATACCCGTGACCTGCGGAATGCAATCCTCCCCTGTGCGCGATATGTGCTCCGCCGGTGAAGGAATTCGGCCAGGGGACAGGAAAAGGCCCGGCAGTCGAGCGACCGCCGGGCCCTTTCCTTCACACGTGACTACAGCGCGCCGAAGCCCACCTTGCGCGGCGCCGGCTCGCCGAGCTCGACGTAGGCGAGGCGGTCCGCCGGGACCAGGACCTTGCGGCCGTGCTCGTCCACGAGGCTCAGCAGCGCCGACTTGCCGGCCAGCGCGTCGGACACCGCCCGCTCGACCTCCTCGGCGCTCTGACCGCTCTCCAGAACGATCTCGCGGGGCGCGTGCTGCACGCCGATCTTGACCTCCACGGCTATGTCCCTCCGACGGTCAGTGAAGTGCGCGACCTTGCGCGCCGTACGCAGCACACATTAGCCCGGTGAGGGGATGTACACGGTGCGCAGGGGAACGCCAGGAGCGAACAGCGGACGGGAACAAACGGACGGTCATGGTGCCTCAGTGCCTCGGTGTCGTACGGCGGTCAGTGGTGCTCACTGCCGTGCAGCGGGAAGCCGGCGATGCCCCGCCAGGCCAGTGAGGTCAGCAACTGGACCGCCTGGTCGCGCGGGACGCTGCGGTCGCTGTGCAGCCAGGAGCGTGCCACCACCTGGGCGAGGCCGCCGAGACCGGAGGCGAGCAGCATCGACTCGGCGCGCGAGAGGCCGGTGTCCTCCGCGATGACGTCGCAGATCGCCTCGGCGCACTCGTTGGTGACCTTGTCGACGCGCTCGCGTACCGCGGGCTCGTTCGTCAGGTCGGACTCGAAGACCAGGCGGAAGGCGCCGCCGTCGTCCTCGACGTACGCGAAGTACGCGTCCATCGTCGCCCGTACGCGCTGCTTGTTGTCGGTCGTCGACGCGAGCGCGTGCCGTACGGCCTGGATCAGGGACTCGCAGTGCTGGTCCAGCAGGGCGAGGTAGAGGTCGAGCTTGCCCGGGAAGTGCTGGTAGAGCACCGGCTTGCTGACGCCGGCGCGCTCGGCGATGTCGTCCATCGCGGCCGCGTGGTAGCCCTGTGCCACGAAGACTTCCTGGGCGGCGCCCAGCAACTGGTTCCGCCGGGCCCGGCGCGGCAGGCGCGTGCCCCTCGGGCGTGCCGCCTCTGTCTGCTCGATGGCTGTCACGCCGCCTCCCAATGTCGTCCACATGCGGTGTGCGCCGCGCGGCCATCGTACTTTTCGGTAACCGTGGTGTGCGCGGTGCGAGCGCAGAATTTCACGGACCGGACGGCTACGAAAGCGGGGTGAAGGGTTTTAAACAGGGGTGGGTCGGGCATTATGCCGCCTCATTGCTGCTCACCGGTAGTCGTCCTCGTCCAGTGACACCACGCGGGCCTGTTCCAGCAGATCCGCCTCGCTGGCGCGGTCCGGGTCCACGCCGTTCAGCGAGTCGTCGCGATCCGGCGCGACATCGGCCTGCTGCTCGGCGGCGTCGCCTTCCGGGGCCTCGACGTCGATCTCCTCGTCGCTCTCCTCGATCTCCTCGAAGGTGTCGGGATCGGTCGGGTCTACGGCCATGACGGGCTCCCTTCCTACGAACGTCCCTGGGAAAGCAGGGGCCACATGCGGGTGCCCTCTGTACGAGCCTAGGAGACACCCGATCCGGACGCTATGCGATCCGCGTCCGGATCGTGACGCGGTGCGTCCGGGCGGGGGGAGGGGGCGATTGTCATGATTCGTGCGGGGTAGGGCGTCGGCTCTCGTGGTTCGCGCGGGGCACGGGTGCCGGCTCTCGTGGTTCGCGCGGGGCTTGTGATGGCGAACACATGAACCACTGCGTGATCGTCTCGTAACATTGCTGCATGTCTTCGACCGAGCTCCCGTCCGCACCGGCCAGCAGTGCGCTCCCGAAAGTGGCGCCCGTCAGGGTCGCTGAGGGCGAGCGGCTCAGGTCGGTGCGGCTGCCGGGAATCACGCTGACGGTCCGGTCGAGGCCCGCCGCCCGCGCAGATCTGCCGCCCGCGCTGTACGTCCATGGGCTCGGCGGTTCCTCGCAGAACTGGTCCGGGCTGATGCCTCTGCTCGACGCGCATGTCGACAGCGAGGCCCTCGATCTGCCCGGCTTCGGCGATTCCCCGCCACCGGACGACGGCGACTACTCCATCACCGCGCATGCTCGCGCGGTGATCCGTTATCTCGACTCCTCCGGGCGCGGGCCCGTGCATCTCTTCGGCAACTCGCTCGGCGGCGCGGTCACCACCCGCGTCGCCGCCGTGCGCCCCGACCTGGTCCGTACGCTCACGCTCGTGTCGCCCGCGCTTCCGGAACTGCGTATCCAGCCCACCGCCGTCCCGACGGCCCTGCTGGCGCTGCCCGGTGTGGCGACCCTGTTCACCCGGTACAGCAGGGACTGGTCCGCGGAGCAGCGGGTGCGCGGGGTGATGGCGCTCTGCTACGGCGATCGCGCGCGCGTGACGCCCGAAGAGTTCGACAACGCCGTGGAGGAGATGGCGCGGCGGCTGCAACTGCCGTACTTCTGGGACGCGCTGGCACGCTCCGCGCGCGGGATCGTCAACGCGTACACGCTGGGTGGCCAGCACGCGCTGTGGCGCCAGGCCGAGCGCGTCCTCGCGCCGACCCTTCTCATCTACGGCGGCCGGGACCAGCTCGTCGGCTACCGCATGAGCCAGAAGGCGGCCCGTTCCTTCCGCTCCTCCCGGCTGGTGTCCTTGCCGGACGCCGGGCACGTGGCCATGATGGAGTACCCCGAAGTGGTGGCGCGAGCCTTCCAGGAACTCCTCGCCGACACCGGTGAGTTGAGTAACGTCACGGGGACCGCCGTCGAGACCGCGGGGAGCTGAGGGGCGAGGTGGGACGCCACAGTCGGCGCGGACCTGCGCCCAAGGGCGCGGTCAAGGGTGATTCTTCCGACGGCACTCCGGCACGGGGTGCGCCGAGGATTCCTGACGGTTCCTCTGCTCGCGGTGCGCCGAGGGTTCCTGACGGGACGCCGGCCCATGGCTTTCCGAGACTCCCTGACGGCACGCCGGCTCGGGGTGTGCCGAGGCTTGCGGATGGGACGCCCGCGCACGGTTTTCCGAGGCTTCCTGACGGCACGCCGGCCCACGGTTTTCCGAGGCTTCCCGACGGAACGCCTGCCCATGGCACCCCGCGGTTCCCCGACGGCACTCCCGCTCACGGCACCCCCCGTTACGCCGACGGCACGCCCGCGCGCGGGGTCCCCCAAGTCCGGGGTGGTCACCCCGAGCAGCGGGAACCCGGCGGGGGCTGGGGCGAGCCGAGGGGGCGCGGTGGAGTCGGGTACGGGGCTCCGGCCGGGCCCGGCGCCTCGATACCGCGACAGCGGCAGGCGCCTCCGGGCGGGCCGCGCCAGGATTACGTCGATGCCTTCGGCGAGGACGTCGACGTCTTCTCACCCCGTGCGCCCGGCTCCTCCGATCCGTATGACTCCGTCACCGACTGGTCCGCCGCGGCGACCGGCATCGCGAACGACACCGACGCCGACGACGCGCCGCCCACCGGTGAGCCCGCGCAGGCCAAGGGCGGCAAGGGGCGGACCTTCACGGGGATCGCGGCCCTCGCCGTCACGACCGTGCTGGCCGTCGTCGTGGCCGGCCAGGTGACAGGCGGGCGCGACGACGACGAGGGCGTGCAGTCGCAGTCCGCCACCGACCAGGCCCGGGACGCCCGTGACGGTGCCTCGCGCGCGGACGGGCGGCCGACGCCCTCCACGGCGCCGAGCGCGGCCACGCTGACGTATGCGCAGAAGATGGACCAGAAGTACCCGCTCAGCGCCGCGCTCGACGGCTCCGGCAAGTTCGACGCGATCGCCGGCATCGACAGGGCGCCGGGCACGGGGCAGAAGTACACCTACCGCGTGGACGTGGAGCAGGGGCTCGGGCTCGACGGTGAACTCTTCGCGCAGGCCGTGCAGCAGACGCTCAACGACGACCGGAGCTGGGCCCACAGGGGCGCCCGTACCTTCGAGCGCATCTACTCCGGCAAGCCCGACTTCGTGATCACGCTCGCCAGCCCCGGCACCACCGCCGAGTGGTGCGCCAAGTCCGGTCTCGACACGACCGAGGACAACGTGTCCTGCGACTCGGCGTCGACGGAACGCGTGATGATCAACGCGTATCGGTGGGCGCAGGGGGCGAAGACATACGGCGATCAGATGTACGCGTACCGTCAAATGCTGATCAACCACGAGATCGGCCACCGGCTCGGCTACAACCACGTCACCTGTGACAAGAACGGCGACCTCGCCCCGGTCATGCAGCAGCAGACCAAGTTCCTCGACCACGACGGGATCCGCTGCCGGGCGAACCCCTGGCCGTATCCCGGGAGTTGACGAACGGCACCGAAGTGCCGCCATGCCGCGACTTAACGAAACGTAACTGCTTGATCTCTTAGCGCGATCGAACGCGATCCGCACGGGAAAGTTACGACCGTTCACCCCTTTTGGTGGCGTGATGGACAACCGTCCGTCGCGCCACCGCCTTGTCCGCATACGTTCTTCCCGCTGCGAGCCGTCGAGTCAACGGCGGCTCCCCATACGGGAGATCGGGGGTGCACTTGTGCGCATCGGACTGCTTACGGAGGGTGGCTATCCGTATGTGAGCGGTGACGCCAGGCTCTGGTGCGACCGGCTCGTGCGCGGGCTCGAGCAGCACGAGTTCGATGTCTACGCGCTCAGCCGCAGTGCACGCCAGGAGGACGAGGGCTGGGTGCCGCTGCCGTCGCAGGTCGGCCGGGTACGGACGGCGCCGCTGTGGACGGCCGAGGACGACGGTGTCCGGTACGGGCGGCGGGCGCGGCGGCGTTTCGCCGACTGCTACGGCGAGTTGGCGGCTGCCCTGTGCGCGACGGGGGACATCGGGGCGGAGGCCACCCCTGAGGCAGGGGCCACCTCCGAGGCGGACCGTTTCGGCAGCGCGCTGTACGGGCTCGCCGAACTCGCTCGCGACGAGGGCGGCCTGGTGGGAGCGCTCCGCTCCGAGACCGCCGTACGCGCTCTCGAACGCGCCTGTCGCGCACCCGGTGCCCTGCGCACGGCGCGGGAAGCGCGCGTTCCCGAACTCCTCACCGTCGCCGCGCACCTGGAACGCGTCCTGCGCCCCCTCTCGCTCGACTGGTACGAGGACGACGGGCTCGGCGCGGTCGACCTGTGCCACGCGGCGTCCGGCGGCCCGGCCGCCCTGCCCGGGCTGGTTGCCCGCCACTTCTCGGGCGTACCGCTGCTGGTGACCGAGTACGGCGTACAACTGCGCACGCACTACCTGACCGCCGGCGACGCGGCACCCGCCGTGCGGGCCCTGCTCGCGGCCTTCCACGGTCGGCTCGCCGCCGAGATCTACCGCCGGGCGGCCGTCATCACGCCCGGCAACTCGCACGCCCGCCGCTGGCAGGAGCGCTGCGGCGCCGATCGCGAGAAGCTGCGCACGGTCTACCCGGGCATGGAGGCCGCCCGCTTCACGGAGGTGGGTGAGGCGCCGGAGTGCGTGGATCCGGACACCCTGGTCTGGGTGGGCCGGATCGAACCCACCAAGGACCTGATCTCCCTGCTGCACGCCTTCGCGGAGGTGCGCAAGGAGGAACCGAAGACCCGGCTGCGGATCGTCGGCACCCCCTCGGGCGCCGACGGCACGGCCTATCTGGCCCACTGCAAGGCACTCGCCGCCCAGCTCTTCCCGGACGAGGCGGAGGGCCCGCACGCGGTCGGCCGCAACCCGGTGACCTTCGAGGAGATCGGCGGCCCCGAAGCCCCGACGCTCGCCGAGGCGTACGCCGGGGGAGCGGTGGCCGTCCTGTCCAGCGTCGTCGAGGGCTTCCCGATCGGCCTCGTCGAGGCCATGCTCTGCGGTCGCGCCACGGTGTCCACCGACGTCGGCGCCGTCGTGGAGGTCATCGGCGGCACCGGACTGGTCGTGCCGCCGCGCAATCCGCGGGCGCTCGCCGAGGCGTGCGTGGCGCTGCTGCGCGACTCCGAGCGCCGTGCACGCCTGGGCGCCGCCGCCCGCGCCCGCGCGCTCGAACTCTTCACGGTCGAGCAGAACACCGCGGCGTTCCACGGCATTTATCTGGAGATCGTCTCTCAGTGCCCGGTCCGCCGGGTCGTTCTCGACGACACCGGAGAACCCCTGCCGTTCGGTGTCCCCGCCGAAGCCCATGTCCCCGGCCGCTGGACCGACCCGGCGGCCCGCGTGGCGGCCCGTGGCGGCCCCGGCTGGGCGACGGGACGGCCGGTACGCGCGAGCGGCCCCGTACCCGCGACGGAGGGAGCACGATGAGCGACCTGGGCGAACTGGACCGCCCCGGCACACCGGCCGGCGCCGGAGCATGGGACACGCGCTCGGAGGAGTGGCTGTCGGGAGCCGCGTGCTTGAGCGATGACGGGCAGCCGCACGCACGGGGCGAGGCAGAGCCCGGCAAGCCCGCTCCCGACGCTGGCCCGGTCCACGGTCCCGGGCGCCGTGCCGCTGCCGCGGATCCGGTGAAGACACTGATGCACCGTCACCGTGAGCTGTGCGAACGCGCCGTGGATCCCCTGGAGATCGCGGCGGGCCTGGAGGCCCACGGTGTCACCGACCGCACTGCGTCCCGTTTCCGCCACCGGGACGTCTTCTCCCTGGCGGAGGAGATGTACGCCCGCGTCCCGCGCGACGGCGAGACAACCCACCGCCCCTCGCCGCCGACAGCCCTCCGGCTCCGAGCCGACTGGGCGCTGCTCACCCTGCTGCCGGGCGCACTGTGCGCGGCCACGCTGGCCGGCCTGCGCCTCACCCAGGGCCAACCACGCCTGATCACGGCGGCCGTGGGCGTCCTCGCCGTGACTCTGGGCATCCGCGTGGCCCTGTCCCGCGGCCCGCTCGCCCCGAAGGACCGCACGCCCGAGCCCGGCAGCGGCCTCTGGACCTGGTGGCTGGTGGCCTACGCCGTCCTCGGCGACGGACTGCTCCGCGCGGCCGTGGCCGGAGGACCCGACGCCCTGCCCATCGGCACCACGGACGGCGGCCCCTGGCCCCTCACCACCGCACCGGTCCTGGCCCTCACCCTGGCCTGCGCCCCCGCGGCGTGGAGCGCCCACCTCTTCGCCGCACGAGCCCGCCGCAAACTGACGGCCAGTCGTGGCCTGAACGAGTTCACCTCCTCCGTACGACCCCTGCTGTGCGGCACGTTCGCCCTGTTCCTTTGCCTCTTGACCGCCCTCCTCGCCCTGACCGGCGCCGCCCTGGACGAGCCCGCGGCCTACGCCCAGACCGTCACCCTGGGCGCCCTCCTGTTCCTGGCCCGCCTGCTCACCGCCCACGGCTTCACGCACGCCCCCGCGGTCGTCCTCATCGCGACGGCGACGGTCGAAGGAGCGGCCCTGGCCACGGTCTTCGCGGGCCGCCTCCCCGGCTG
Source organism: Streptomyces sp. 4N124 (assembly GCF_052245395.1). Taxonomy (NCBI): domain Bacteria; kingdom Bacillati; phylum Actinomycetota; class Actinomycetes; order Kitasatosporales; family Streptomycetaceae; genus Streptomyces; species Streptomyces sp. 4N124. The sequence goes on along the minus strand of NZ_JBQQBS010000005.1, from coordinate 250,298 downwards.
CGGCTTCCTGGCCACCCCGGTCGACACGCTCGTCGAGACCTGGGGCCCCGGCAGCGTCCCCGCCCTCGCCTGCGGAGCCGCGGCCCTGACCCTCCTGCTCCACGCGAACCGCCGACTGACGAGGGCGTCGGCCCACGCGCGATCGGACGGGTCGTCATGACACCCGCGCATCGGACGGGTCGCCACGACACGCGACGCGACAGCAGGCGACACACACCCCGGCCGGTCGGCTGTATGCCGGCCGCCCCGAACCACCACCCCCGAGAAGGAGAACCCCAGATGATCACCTCCCGACCCGGAACCTCGGCCCCGGGAGCCGCCCGATGAGGGTCCTGCTGATCGGAGCCAACGGCTACCTCGGCCGCTTCGTCGCCGACCGTCTGCTCGCCGACCCGGCCGTGCAGCTCACCGCACTCGGCCGTGGTGACGACGCGGACGTCCGCTTCGACCTCGCGTCCGGCAGCCCCGGCGCGCTCACCCGCTTCCTCGACGCGGTGCATCCCGGCGTCGTCGTCAACTGCGCCGGCGCCACCCGAGGCGGGGCCCGGGAACTCACCCGCCACAACACCGTCGCCGTCGCCACGGTCTGCGAGGCTCTGCGCCGCAGCGGCTGCGGCGCCCGCCTCGTCCAGATCGGCTGCGGCGCCGAGTACGGGCCGAGCCAGCCCGGCTCCTCCACGGCCGAGGACGCGGTGCCCCGCCCCGGTGGCCCGTACGGCGTCAGCAAACTCGCCGCCACCGAACTCGTCCTCGGCTCCGGCCTGGACGCCGTGGTCCTCCGCGTCTTCTCACCGGCAGGCCCCGGTACCCCCGCCGGCTCCCCGCTCGGCCGCCTGGCGGAGGCCATGCGCCGTGCCATGCAGTCCGGCGACGGCGAGCTCAAGCTCGGCGGCCTCGGCGTCCAGCGCGACTTCATCGACGTACGCGACGTCGCGCGCGCCGTGCACGCCGCGTCGCTCTCCGCCGCGCAGGGCGTCATCAACATCGGCTCGGGACGCGCTGTCCGTCTCCGTGACGCCGCCGCCGTCCTCGCGCGCGTGGCCGGATACGGCGGGGCCCTCCACGAACTCGACGGCCACCCCGGCCCCTTGAGGGCCACCATCGGCCACCCCCGCTCCGAATCGGACCACGTGGCACCGGTCGCGTACCCGTACCCGGACGGCTGCGGCAGCTGGCAGCAGGCCGATGTGCGCACCGCACGCGACCGGCTCGGCTGGCGCCCCCGGATCAATCTCGAAGAGTCCCTCGCCGACATCTGGATGGAGGCGGCATGCCGCATCTGACCAGCACCAAACCGAGCACAGCGAGCACGGACCTGCGCACCGGCTTCGGCATCCCGGGTTTCGCGCACCCCCTCGTCGCCCCCGCCGAGTGGGCTGAACTCACCCGCCCCGGCACGCCCGTGCACTGGGCCGTCCTCAATGTCGCCGACGGCCCGGGCACCCGTCCCGACCCGCACTGCCTGGAAGCGTCCGGCCGCCTCCGCAACGCGGGCCTGCGCGTCCTCGGCCACCTCGACACCACCTACGGCGCTCGCGTCTTCGGCGAGCTGATCTCCGAAGCGCACCGCTATCTCGACTGGTACCAGGTCGACGGCTTCCTCCTGGACCGCTGTCCCACCGAAGGCGCCGCGCTCCCGGAGATCCACCGCACGGTCACCACGCTCCGCGCGATCAGTGACGACCCCCACATCGTCCTCGGCCACGGCACCCATCCCCACCCCGGCTACGCCGAGAGCGCCGACCAGCTGGTCACCTTCTCCGGCCCGTGGAGCGACTACCGCTGGTCGCAGGTGGCGGAGTGGACCGCCGACCATCCGCCCGAGCGCTTCTGCCACTTGGTGCACGGAGTGCCCCTCGGCCACCTCGACGAGGCCCTGCGCATCGCCCGCTGGCAGGGTGCCTCGACGATCTGGTTCACCGACCGTACGGACCACGGCGGCCGCACCGACCCCTGGGAGACGATGCCCGGCTACTGGGACGAAATCGTCTCGCGGGTCGGAACGGGTGTCTCGGAATGAAAAAGGGCATGGCACTGTTACGGGGAGAACAACTGTAGTGATTGACCGACCAACGGAGCCCCCGTGTCGCTGCCACCCCTGGTCGAGCCAGCTCCTGAGCTCACCGTAGACGAGGTCCGCAGGTACTCCCGTCACCTGATCATCCCTGACGTCGGGATGGACGGGCAGAAGCGGCTGAAGAACGCCAAGGTGCTCTGTGTGGGCGCCGGCGGCCTGGGCTCGCCGGCGCTGATGTACCTGGCCGCCGCGGGTGTCGGCACCCTCGGCATCGTGGAGTTCGACGAGGTCGACGAGTCGAACCTGCAGCGCCAGATCATCCACAGCCAGGCCGACATCGGCCGCTCCAAGGCCGAGTCGGCCCGTGACTCCGTCAAGGGCATCAACCCGTACGTGAACGTGGTCCTTCACGAGGAGCGGCTCGAGGCCGACAACGTGATGGACATCTTCAGCCAGTACGACCTGATCGTCGACGGCACGGACAACTTCGCGACCCGCTACCTGGTCAACGACGCCTGCGTGCTGCTGAACAAGCCGTACGTCTGGGGTTCGATCTACCGCTTCGACGGCCAGGCCTCCGTCTTTTGGTCCGAGCACGGTCCCTGCTACCGCTGCCTGTACCCGGAGCCCCCGCCCCCCGGCATGGTCCCCTCCTGCGCCGAGGGCGGCGTCCTGGGTGTGCTGTGCGCGTCCATCGGCTCCATCCAGGTCAACGAGGCCATCAAGCTCCTCGCGGGCATCGGTGAGCCGCTCGTCGGCCGCCTGATGATCTACGACGCCCTGGAGATGCAGTACCGCCAGGTCAAGGTCCGCAAGGACCCGAACTGCGCGGTCTGCGGTGAGAACCCGACGGTCACCGAGCTCATCGACTACGAGGCCTTCTGCGGCGTCGTCTCCGAGGAGGCCCAGGAGGCGGCCGCCGGTTCGACGATCACTCCCAAGCAGCTCAAGGCGTGGATCGACGACGGCGAGAACATCGAGATCATCGACGTCCGCGAGATCAACGAGTACGAGATCGTCTCCATCCCGGGCGCCAAGCTGATCCCGAAGAACGAGTTCCTCATGGGCACCGCCCTGGAGACCCTCCCGCAGGACAAGAAGATCGTCTTGCACTGCAAGACGGGTGTCCGCAGTGCGGAAGTCCTGGCCGTGCTGAAGTCCGCGGGCTTCGCGGACGCCGTGCACGTCGGCGGCGGCGTGATCGGCTGGGTCAACCAGATCGAGCCGAGCAAGCCGGTCTACTGACCTCAGGTGTTCCGAACGGCGGGGGTCGCATGCACCACGGGTGCGCGCGGCCCCCGCCGTCGTCATGAACAGACCTTGCCGTCCTTCGGCACCTTGCCGTCGAGCAGATACGCGTTCACGGTCGAGTCGAGGCAGTCGTTCCCGTTGCCGTACGCGCCGTGACCCTCGCCCTTCCAGGTCAGCATCACGCCGACGCCCCGGCCCAGTTCGTCCGCCATCCTGCGGGCGCCCTCGTACGGCGTCGCCGGGTCGCCGGTGGTGCCGACCACCAGGATCGGCGCCGCTCCCGGCGCACTCACTTCCGGGGTCTCGTACTGTCCGGGCACCGGCCAGTCGTGGCAGAAGCCGGCCGTGTCCCAGCCGAAGAAGCGCCCGAAGACCGGCGAGATCTTCTCGAACTTCGGCAGCAGCTTCTTCGTCTCGGCGGCTGTCGGCCGCTCCTTGTCGTCCAAGCACGATATGGCTCGTTGTGAGTGGGTCGTCGTGCCGTAGTGGCCCGACGCGTCGCGCTCGTTGTAGCTGTCGGCGAGCGCCAGGAGTTCGGAGCCGTCGCCTTCCTCCGCCGCCGTCAGGGCACTGGTCAGCGTCGGCCAGGTCGACTGGTTGTACAGCGGCAGCGCGATGCCGGTGACCGCGAGCGTCTGTGTCAGCTCCCGGCCGGACGACGTCGGCAGCGGATCCGCGTCGATCCGGTCCAGCAGGTCCGCGACCTTCCGGGAGCCCTCCTCGGGGTCCTGGCCGGTGGACTTCACGTAGTTGTCCAGCGCGCGCTGGAAGCCCCTGGCCTGGTTCTCGGCGTGACCCACCGTCCCGGCGGTCGGGTCGACGACCGCGTCGAGGGTCAGCCGCCCCACGTTCTGCGGGAACAAGTGGGCGTAGACGCCGCCGAGTTCGGTGCCGTACGAGATGCCGAAGTAGTGCGTCTTGGCGTCGCCGAGGACCTGGCGCATCAGGTCCATGTCGCGGGCGGTGTCCGTGGTGGACACATGCGCCATCAGCTCCCCGGAGTCCTGCTCGCAGCCCTTCGCGAAGTCGGCCGCGCCCTGGAGATAGGCCTTTTCCTCGGCCGCGGTGTCCGGAGTGACGTCGACGGACTCTGCGGCCTGGATCTCCTTGTCGCCACGGCAGCGGACGCCCTCACTTGCGGCGACCCCGCGCGGGTCCCAGCTCACCAGGTCGTACCGCTCGCGGAGCTGGGAGTACGACGGTGAGAACGACGGCAGGGCGGAGACGCCCGAGCCACCCGGGCCGCCGAAGTTGAACAGCAGCGAGCCGATGCGGTCGTCCCCGGTGGCCTTGGCCCGGATCAGCGCGAGGCCGATCGTCTCGCCGTCCGGCTTCGCCCAGTCCAGCGGCACCTTGAGCGTCGCGCACTGCCACTCGCCGCCCGGCGCGGGCGAGTCCGCGGTGGCCTCGCAGCGCCCCCAGTCCAGCTTCTGCGTGGTCAGTGCGGAGGGCTGCTCTCCGCTCCCTTTCTCCCCGTCCTTGCCGTCGTCGGACGAGCCGCTGCTGCAGCCCGCCGCCAGGAGTGCGGCAGCGGCCGTCAGAGCCGTCCACCGGACGATACGCGCCATGTGCACTTCCCCCCTCGCAAGCCGTCCGCGTGGATCCGCGGATGGTGGTCAGGCCATGGTAGGCGGATCTCGCAGCACCTGTCGGACCCTGTGGATAACCTTCTGACCTGTGCGTTTGCCCGGATTCCGGCTTTGGTATCAGGAGCAGACGGCGCCTGCGGCCGGGACCTTCCCGTCGAGCAGATAGCCGTTCACCGCGCTCTGCACGCACTTGTTCTTGCTGTCGTAGGCGCCGTGCCCCTGCCCCTTGTACGTCAGCTCGACGCCCACGCCCTTGCCCAGGGCCTGCGCCATCTTGCGCGCGCCCTCGTACGGCGTGGCCGGGTCGCCGGTGTTGCCCACGACCAGGATCGGGGCCGCGCCGGGCGCGCTCACGTCGGGGTGGTCGGCGGAGCCCGCCACGGGCCAGTCCGTGCAGCTGATCATGGACCAGGCGAGATAGTCGCCGAACACCGGCGAGGCGGCCCGGAACTGCGGCAGCTGCCGCTCCACGTCGGCGGGGGTGTAACGCGGCTTGTCGTCCGCGCAGTTGATGGAGATGTTGGCCGCCGTGAGGTTGCTGTACTCGCCGTTCTCGTTGCGCCCGTTCAGTGAGTCGGACAGCAGCATGAGGATCTGGCCGTTGCCGTCGTACGCCTGATCCAGGCCCTGAGTGAGGTACTCCCAGAAGTCCTGGGAGTACAGCGCCTGTGCGATGCCGCTGGTCGCCGCGGTCTGGGTCAGCTCGCGGGGGAAGATGCCGGTGATCGGCTTGCTGTCGAGGTCCTTCAGCAGCTTGGCGATGCGGTTCTTGACGTCCTGCGCGCTGTCGCCGATCGGACAGTCCTCGACCTGCGAGGTGCAGTGCTCGGCGAAGTTGTCGAGTGCGAGCTGGAAGCCCGCGGCCTGGCCGAGCGAGCCCTGCTCGGGGTTCTCCGTCGGGTCGACGACCGCGTCGAACACGGCACGGCCCACGTTCTTGGGGAACAGATGGGCGTAGACACCGCCGAGTTCGGTGCCGTAGGAGATGCCGAAGTAGTGCAGCTTGTCGTCGCCGAGGACCTGGCGCATCAGGTCCAGGTCGCGGGCCGCGTCCGTGGTGCGCACATGCGGCAGGACCTTCTTGGAGTTCTTCTCGCAGGCCGCGTTGAACTCCTTGGTGATGTCCAGGAGTTCGGCGCGCTCGGTGGCGTCCTCGGGCGTGCCGTCCTGCTGGAAGTAGGAGTCGAGCTGCTGGTCGTTCTCGCACTTCACAGGGGCGCTGCGGCCCACTCCGCGCGGGTCGAAGCTCACCAGGTCGTAGCGGGTGCGCAGTTTCGCGTAGTCCTCGCCGAAGGCGGGCAGCGTGGTGACGCCGGAGCCGCCGGGCCCGCCGAAGTTGAAGATGAGCGAGCCGATGCGCTTGCTCTCGTCGCCGCTCGCCTTCGCGCGGATCAGGGCGATACCGATGGTGTCGCCCTTGGGCTCGTCCCAGTCGAGCGGCGCCTTCATGGTGCTGCACTGCCATTCATCGCCGTTCGCCAGGGGCGACGGAGCGCCTCCGCCGCCTTCCGCCTGCGACGGGGCCGGGCAGTCCTTCCAGCTCAGCGACTGGGCCGACAGGTCCTCGTTCTCGTCCTGCGAGTCGTCGCCGCAGCCCGCCAGCACGGCGGACAGCAGCACGGCGGTGGCGGTCAGGGCAGCGGCGCGCGGCCGGGAGCGGTTGGGCATGATCCCATCCTGCGGTCGCGCCCGGATGTGCGCTCGGGGCGCGAGCCGTACGAGGTACGACCTACAGGGCGCCCTTGCGCGTCAGGTGGTTGAAGGCCAGCCAGCCCGGCAGCACCGGCAGCCACAGTGTCAGCAGCCGGAACAGCAGCACCGCGGGGGCGGCGACCTCACTGGGCAGACCCACGGCGATCAGACCGACCGTCAGGGTCGCCTCGACCGCGCCCACACCGCCCGGTGTCGGGGCGGCGGACCCCAGTGCGTTGCCGGCGAGGAAGACGACGGCGACGCTGGCGATGCTGATCGAGGTCGATTCGTTGCCGAACGCGCGGATCGACGCGTCCAGGCACATCACGAAGCAGGCCGTCAGCAGGAGCATGCCGCCGATGCCGGTCAGCAGCTTCTGCGGGCGCTGCAGCACGTCGAGCATGCGCGGGACGACACCCGCGAACAGCGACCTCACGCGCGTGGAGACGAATTTCCGCAGGAACGGCACCGAGGTCACCACGAGCACCAGCACCGCCACCGTCAGCAGACCCGCGATGACCGTCCTGGATGGCGACAGCGACGGCGTCTTCTCGGTACCGGTGAGATAGCCGAAGGCCAGCAGCATCATGATGTGGGCGCCGAGCCCGAACAGCTGCGAGGCGCCGACACTCGCCACCGCGAGCCCTGGCCGCACCCCCTCGCGCTGCAGGAACCGCGTGTTCAGAGCTACGCCGCCCACCGCGGCCGGGGCGACGATCTTCACGAAGGACCCGGCGACCTGGGCGGCCACGGTCCGCACGAACGGCACCCGCTCCGGCACGAACCCCAGGAGCGCCATCGCCGCGGCGAAGTAGCTGCCCGCCGAGAACAGCACGGCCGCCGCGACCCAGCCCCACTCGGCGTTGGCGATCAGCGGACCGAACTCGATGTGCGTGAGCTGCGTCAGCAGGAAGTACGCGCCGATCGCACCGGCGATGAGGCTGATCAGCGTGCGTGGCTTCACCCGCTCCAGGCGGGCGGGCTCGACCGGCGCCTGCGGCCTGATCCGCAGCACCTCGTGGCGGATCTGCGTCAGCAGATCCTCCTCGCGCGCCTCCTCCACGGCCTCGTCGATGGCCCGCTTCTCGGCTCGCTGCTCCGCTCGTACGGCCTTCTTGTCGAGCTTGTCGAGCTTGTCGAGCTTGTCGAGTACGGGCTTCGTGTCCTCGTGGACCTCGCCGTGGGCCTCGTCCAGCCGGGCCTGCTTGGCCTGCCGGGACGCCTCCAGGACGGCGTCGCGCTCGCGCTGGGCCCGCTCCCGGGCCAGTTTCCGCAGCGTCGCGCGCGTGGAGCGCGTCAGCGCGATGGGCTGGAGCATCGGCAGGCAGTCGGCGACGGCGTCGGGACCGAGGACCTCGACCGCGGAGGCCACCGCGCGCTCGGCGCCGACGCGCAGCCCGAGCGTCGTCACCAGCTGGGCGATGTCCATGCGCAGCAGCAGTTCGCCGGCCGCGATCTCGCCGCCGCGCAGATCGGTGAGGATGACCGTGCCGGAACGATCCACCAGAATCGCGTCGCCTGCCAGCCGCCGGTGCGCGATCCGCCGCGACTGCAGTGCCTGCACCTGGTGCCAGGTGCTGCGCAGCAGATCGTCGGTGATCTCCTTGTCGTCCAGCGAGTCGAGTGTGCGTCCGCCGGAGTGCTCGTAGACGAGCATCACGGCGTCCGGGCCGAGCTCGGAAGTGGCGATCAGCTTGGGCGCGTTGGCACCGGCCGCGATGGCCGCGTAGGCGAGCAGCGCCTCCTGCTCCAGCGCCTGGCGCAGCGACTGCAGGCTGCGGCGGGTGGTGATGCCGCGCAGCGTCAGGTTGCGCCACACCCGGTAGAAGAAGCCCTGTGCCTGCTGCTCGCGGTCGACGACCGTGACGTCCAGTGGCGGACCGTCCTCCAGGGTGACGAAGTAGCGCCGGCCGCGGTCGCCGCTCTCCGTCGTCTCCTGTGCGTCCTCGCGGGAGGCGGTCACCGGACGGAAGCCCACATGCCTGAGGCCCGCCATCAGTGTCCGTCCGGTAGGACGGACGTTGGGCGAGCCGACCGCGTACAGCGTCCCGTAGGCGACGGTCCAGCCGATCAGCACCGTCAGGATGATCGAGAACGGCGTGGTGTAGCCGGTGACGAGCATCGAGAAGGCGTCCAGGAGCAGCACGATCCACAGCACCGCGCGCCAGCGGGGCCGGCGCGACATGCCCACGGCCGTCATGTAGGCGATGACCGGGGCGAGATAGCCGTGCACGGGGTCGGTGAGGGCGTGGATGTCGCCGGGAGAGGGTTGGGTGAGCGCTTCCTGGATCGAGTCGGGGGCCGCCTTGGCGACCCACAGATCGGTGGCGAGCGTCACTCCGTGCGCGAGGACCGCCGCGAGCACACCGTCGGCGATACGCAGCCCGTCCCGCTTGATCAGCCGCTCGATTGCGAACGCGACCGGCACCAGGAGGATCGCGATGCTGGACGCCAGTCCCGCGATCTTGATGAGCAGATCGGGTGCCTGCCCGGTGCCCTTGTTGATGTCCTGTTCGAGGCCCGAGGTGGTGCCGTGCGCGAACGCGGCGATCGCGATCAGTATGGCGACGGCCAGCACGCCCACCAGGAGCCGCATCAGGTCGGACGGGCGGTGCACGCGCGCGGGGAGGAGTGGTTCGTCGCCCTCGACCTCGTCGGTGTGCGTGTCGTCCTCGTCGGGGTGGGCCTCGTCGAAGTGCTCGGCACCTGGGCCGGAGTTGCTCGCGACCACCGCCTCCTCGGCTGTGTCGGGCGCGTCCTTGTCGTCCGCGTCGGCGGTGTGCGGGCGCGATGAAGCGTCAGAGGTGCTCTTCGCGTCCTCCGGGTGCACACCCTGCTGCTTCATCGTCTCTTCTTGATCTCGTATCACCGATCACCGCCCGCACGATGGTGGCATGCCCCACCGACACACGGGGGCATCAGGGTGCAAACGCGGGGGCGCACAGTCTGCCCGAAGCGCCGCTCGGGGGCGAGGGATACGCACAGTCACGAGGGCGTCACATTGTCGGTGGGGTGCGGCAGGATGGGACGGATGAGCGAGGAGAGCCTTCCGGAGTACGCAGAGCGGGTCCTCGAGGTCGCCGAGCTGATTCCGCCGGGGCGCGTGATGACGTACGGCGATGTCGCCGAGTGGCTTCAGAGCGAAGGGGGCGAGCGCGGAGCGCTCTCCGGCAAGGGCGGTGGTGGGCGACGGGAGGGAGGCCCCCGGCAGGTCGGCCGGGTGATGGCGCTCTACGGAGGAGCCGTCCCGTGGTGGCGGGTCATCCGCGCGGACGGCGTCCTGCTGCCCGGTCACGAGCTGCGGGCACTCGACCGCTACCGCGCGGAGGGCACACCGCTGAAGGAGGCGAGCAGGGCGGCCGAGGGCCACCTGCCTCGGGTCGACATGAAGCGGGCGCGGTGGGACGGCGGCGAACACGCGGAACCTCACACCTGACAGCTTCCGCCATCGGACCCACCCAGGGGCAACCTGTGGCCCGTACGGGGGAAGCAGGGCACGTCCGTGGCATGCCGTACGTTCGTGGGGTGAGGGACGCACGAGACGTGAGCGCACTGACGGGGCGGATGCGCCAATCGGAAGCCCTGCTTCCGCACCATCCGTCGGCGTAGCGTCGGCGGCACGCGTCCCCCTCACCACGCGGCCAACGCCCTCAACGCGCGGCGGCCATCCCACCCGTCTCCCGACCACCGCCCCTCAACGACGGCGCTCCGCGCCGGCAGTGACCATCCCAAGCACACCCACCAGGACCGGCGAACCACGTGAGCTCCTCTTCCTCCACCAGGCGCCTGTCGCACTCCCAGGTGCGACAGGGGAGCCGTGGCGCTTACCGGCTGGTCCGTACCCCACCGGCGCGAGTGGTTCCCCCTCATCTGGACGCCGCCCAGCGCTCGGTGGTTGACCACGGCGCCGGTCCACTGCTCGTCCTCGCCGGTCCGGGCACCGGCAAGACGACCACGCTCGTGGAGTCCGTGGCGGCCAGGATCGCCCGGGGCGCGGACCCCGAGCGGGTCCTCGTCCTGACGTTCAGCCGCAAGGCGGCCGTCGAACTGCGCGACCGCATGGCACTGCGCATAGGGGCGGCGCACGCGCCACAGGCGACCACCTTCCACTCGTTCTGCTACGCCCTGGTCCGCGCCCACCAGGACAGCGACCTGTTCGTGGAGCCCCTACGGCTGCTGTCGGGCCCCGAGCAGGACGTCGCCGTCCGGGAGCTGCTCGCCGGCCAGCCCGACCTGGAGCGGCTCGGCCTCGCACATGTGCGCTGGCCGGACGAGCTGCGCGCCTGTCTGACCACGCGCGGTTTCGCCGACGAGGTCCGCGCGGTCCTCGCCCGCAGCCGCGAGCTGGGCCTGGACCCCGATGCCCTCGATGCCTTCGCCCGCCGTATCGGACGCCCCGACTGGCGGGCGGCGGCCACCTTCCTCGCCGAGTACCTCGACGTGCTCGACCTGCAGGGCGTGCTCGACTACGCGGAACTCGTCCACCGCGCGGTGCTCCTGGCACGTCGCCCCGAGGTCGCCGCCCAGCTTGCCGACCGGTACGACGCCGTGTTCGTCGACGAGTACCAGGACACCGATCCGGCTCAGGTACGACTGCTGCACGCACTGGCGGGCGGCGGCCGCACCCTCGTCGCCTTCGGTGACCCCGACCAGTCGATCTACGCCTTCCGGGGCGCCGACGTGAACGGCATCCTGGAGTTCCCGGACGCCTTCCCGCGCGCGGACGGCCGCCCGGCGCCCATGGAGGTCCTGCGCACCACCCGTCGCTCCGGCGCCGACCTGCTGGGCGCCACCCGGCTGCTGACCCAGCGGATGCCGCTGACTCGGCTGCCCGCCGAGAAGGTCCGCGCTCACCGGGAGCTCACCCCGGTCCGTGACGGCGGTCGTGTCGAGGTCTATACGTACCCGACGCCCGGCACCGAGCTGGACAACATCGCCGACATCCTCCGCCGGGCGCATCTGGAGGACGGCGTCCCCTGGAGCGACATGGCCGTCCTGGTGCGCGCCGGGTCCCGCACCATCCCGACAGTCCGCCGCGCGCTGACAGCAGCCGGCGTCCCCCTCGACATAGACGGCGACGACCTGCCCCTGCGGCACGAACCTGCGGTGGCACCACTGCTGACGGCACTGCGGGCGGTGGCGACGGCGGAGGCGGCCGAGGGGGGCGTACGGGATGAGGGGGCAGGCGAGGCCGATGCCTCTGAAGGAGCCTCAGAAGAGACCGGCGCCTCCGGAGAAGCTGACGTCTCTGAAGAGGCCGATGCCTCTGAAAGAGCTGAGTCGGACACCTCCTGGCTCGACACCGAAACCGCCCTCACCCTGCTGGCCTCCCCGCTCGCCGGCATGGACGCGGCCGACCTGCGGCGTCTGGGCCGGGCGTTGCGCGAGGAGGAGCGGGCCGGGGGCAACCCGCTGCCGCCGCCGTCGGACGACCTCCTCGCGCGGGCGCTGGCAGAGCCGGAGCGACTGGTCGCGCACGATCCGGCGTACGCGCGGGGCGCTCAGCGTCTCGGCGCGCTGCTGCGCAAGGCACGTGAGCGCCTGGCCGGCGGTGGTACGGCGGAGGAGGCGCTGTGGGAGTTGTGGGACGGCACCCCGTGGCCCGCACGGCTGGAGCGGGCCGCCCGGCGCGGAGGCGCGGCCGGGCGCAACGCGGACCGCGACCTGGACGCCGTATGCGCCCTGTTCGCCACCGCGGCCCGTGCCGAGGAACGCACCGGCGGGCGTGGCGCCCTCAACTTCCTGGAGGAGATCGAGGCCGAGGACATCGCCGCCGACACACTCACGCGGCGTGCCGTACGACCGGACGCGGTGCGCCTGATGACCGCGCACCGCTCGAAGGGCCTGGAGTGGCGCCTGGTCGTCGTCGCGGGCGTGCAGGAGGGCCTGTGGCCGGACCTGCGCCGCCGCGGCTCCCTCCTGGAGGCCGACCGCATCGGCCGCGACGGACTGGCCGAACCGCTCACCCCGGGCGCTCTGCTCGCCGAGGAGCGCCGCCTGTTCTACGTGGCCGCCACGCGCGCGCGTGAACGCCTCGTCGTGACGGCGGTGAAGGCGCCCGCGGACGACGGCGACCAGCCGTCCCGCTTCCTGACCGAACTGGGCGTCGAACCGAAGGACGTGACGGGTCGCCCGCGCCGCCCGCTGTCCGTCGCGGCGCTCGTGGCCGAACTGCGCGCCACGACGGTCGACCCGCGTGTCTCCGACACCCTCAGGGAGGCCGCCGCCCGCAGGCTGGCCCGGCTCGCCGCGCTCGCCGACGAGGACGGCCGCCCCCTGGTGCCGTCCGCGCACCCCTACCGCTGGTGGGGCATGTTCGAGCCGACCGAGTCCAAGGTGCCGCTGCGCAACCGCGACCAGCCCGTCGTCCTCTCCGGCAGCGCCCTCGACCAGCTCGCCAACACCTGTGCCCTGCAGTGGTTCCTGGGCCGCGAGGTGAAGGCGGACGCGCCCGCGACCGTCGCCCAGGGCTTCGGCAACGTGGTGCACGTCCTCGCCGACGAGGTCGCCTCCGGGCACACCCCGGCCGACCTCGCCGTCCTCATGGAGCGACTGGACTCGGTGTGGAACGCGCTCGCCTTCGACGCGCCCTGGAAGTCGGCGCAGGAGAAGGAGCACGCGCGCGTGGCGCTCGAACGGTTCCTGAAGTGGCACGTCATGGACCGGACGGGACGGACTCCGGTCGCCAGCGAGCACGACTTCGACGTCACCCTCGAAGCGGGCGACTACGAGGTGCGCATCCGCGGCCAGATGGACCGCGTCGAGGCGGACGGCGAGGGCCGCGCCTACGTCGTCGACTTCAAGACCGGCAAGCAGGCGCCCACGGCCGCCGAAGTCGCCCACCATCCTCAACTCGCCGTCTACCAACTCGCGGTCCGCGAGGGCGCCGTCGACGACGCCTTCGACGGGAGCCGCCCCGAGCCGGGCGGCGCCGAACTCGTCCAGCTGCGCCAGGGCGCCGCCCAGCGGGACGGCGGCGAGACCCTGCCCAAGGTGCAGGCGCAACAACCTCTGGAGGGGGAGTGGGTCGGCGACCTGCTCGCCACCGCCGCGGGCAAGGTCCTGGACGAGCGGTTCACGCCGACGTCCGGCCAGCACTGCGCGCACTGCGCGTTCCGGGCGTCGTGCAGCGCGCGCCCCGAGGGACGCCACGTGGTGGAGTGAGATACCGCACCACCTGTGTTGACCTGCGCTTCCTTCACCCCGGCCGCCGATTCGGCATCCACTGTCAGTGGCCGCCGCTAGCCTCTCTGAGGTGCCCGCTCGTATCACCGATCCCGACCAGCTCAAGGAGCTCCTCGGCATCCCGTTCACCCCGGAGCAGACGGCCTGCATCACCGCGCCGCCCGCCCCGCAGGTGATCGTGGCCGGAGCCGGTTCGGGCAAGACGACGGTGATGGCGGCCCGCGTGGTGTGGCTGGTCGGCACCGGGCAGGTCGCCCCCGAACAGGTCCTCGGCCTCACCTTCACCAACAAGGCCGCCGGTGAACTCGCCGAGCGCGTCCGCAAGGCACTGATCAAGGCGGGCGTCACCGACCCCGACGTCATCGACCCGGACAACCCTCCGGGCGAGCCCGTGATCTCGACGTACCACGCCTTCGCGGGCCGCCTGCTGACCGACCACGGCCTGCGCATCGGCCTCGAACCGACCTCCCGTCTGCTCGCCGACGCCACCCGCTACCAACTCGCCGCGCGTGTCCTGCGCGAGGCCCCGGGGCCCTACCCGGCGCTGACCCGCTCCTTCCCCGACCTGGTCGGGGACCTCCTCACCCTCGACGCCGAACTCGCCGAGCACCTCGTACGGCCCGAGGACCTGCGCGCCTACGACGCCGAGCTGCTGGGAGCCCTGCAAGGCGTCAAGCTCACCAACGCCGACCTGCGCAAGGTCCCCGAGGCCGCCGCCGCGCGCCGCGAACTCGCCGAGCTGGTGCTCCGCTACCGGGCCGCCAAGCGCGAGCGCGACCTGCTCGACTTCGGCGACCAGATCGCCCTCTCGGCCCGCCTCGCCGGGCTCCCCGAAGTGGGCCGCATCCTGCGCGACGAGTTCCGCGTGGTGCTGCTCGACGAGTACCAGGACACGTCGGTGGCCCAACGCGTCCTCCTGGCAGGCCTGTTCGGCAGCGGCACTGGCCACCCGGTGACCGCCGTCGGCGACCCCTGCCAGGCGATCTACGGCTGGCGCGGCGCCTCCGTCGCCAACCTCGACGACTTCCCCGAGCACTTCGCCCACGCCGACGGCCGGCCCGCCACCCGCCAGGCACTCAGCGAGAACCGCCGCAGCGGCGGCCGCCTCCTCGACCTGGCCAACGGCCTCGCCGAGCCCCTGCGCGCCATGCACGCGGGCGTGGAGGCCCTCCGCCCGGCCCCCGGCGCCGAACGCGACGGCCTGGTCCGCTGCGCCCTGTTGCGCACTCACGCCGAGGAGATCGACTGGATCGCCGACTCCGTCGCCCATCTCGTACGGACCGGAAAGGCGCCCGGCGAGATCGCCGTCCTGTGCCGCACGGCGACCGACTTCGCCGAGATCCAGGGCGCGCTCGTCGCCCGCGACATCCCGGTCGAGGTCGTCGGCCTGTCCGGGCTGCTGCACCTGCCCGAGATCGCCGACCTGGTTGCCGTCTGCGAAGTCCTTCAGGACCCCGGTGCCAACGCCTCGCTGGTCCGGCTGCTGACCGGACCGCGCTGGCGGATCGGCCCGCGCGACCTCGCTCTCCTGGGCCGGCGCGCCCGGCATCTCGTGTCGCACGCGCGCGTGGGCGCCGACGACGATCCGGACCGCCGGCTCGCCGAGGCGGTCGAGGGCGTCGACCCGTCCGAGGTGATCTCGCTCGCGGACGCCCTCGACACGTTCCTGGAGATGCCGATCGAGGCCCAGGGGGAGGACGACGGGCTGCCGTTCTCGCCGGACGCGCGCGTGCGGTTCGCCCGGCTCGCCGCCGAACTGCGCGATCTGCGCCGCTCCCTGTCCGACCCGCTGATGGACGTTCTCCACCGCGTCCTCGCCGTCACCGGCCTGGAAGTGGAACTCTCCGCGTCCCCGCACGCCCTGGCCGCACGCCGCCGCGAGACCCTGTCCAACTTCCTGGACATCGCCGCCTCGTTCGCCGCGGGCGACGGCGAGGCCACCCTGCTGGCCTTCCTCGGCTTCCTGCGTACCGCCGCGCAGTACGAGAAGGGCCTCGACAACGCCCTCCCCGGCGGCGAGAACACCGTCAAGGTGCTCACCGCGCACAAGTCCAAGGGCCTGGAGTGGGACGTCGTGGCCGTCCCCGGCCTGGTCACCGGCACCTTCCCCAGCACACAGGGCCGCGAGAAGTGGACCGCGCAGAGCAAGGTGCTGCCGCACGACCTGCGCGGCGACGCCGACACCCTGCCGGACGTCGGGGCATGGGACTCCCGAAGCCTGAAGGCCTTCCAGGAGGCGATGAAGGACCACCAGCACACCGAGGAACTCCGCCTCGGCTACGTCACGTTCACCCGCCCCCGCTCGCTCCTCCTCGGCTCCGGCCACTGGTGGGGGCCCTCGCAGAAGAAGCCCCGTGGCCCGTCCGACTTCCTCCAGGCGCTGTACGACCACTGCGCGGCCGGACACGGTGAGATCGAGGCCTGGGCGGACGAACCCGCCGAGGACGAGGAGAACCCGGCCCTGCACCGGGCGACCGTCGACCAGGTCTGGCCCCTGCCCCTCGACGACACGGCCCTCGCCCGCCGCCGCGTCGCCGCCGAGACGGTCCTGGCGCACCTGGAGGACCTCGCCTCCCACACCGACGGCCACCCGGGGGCCACACACGACCCGGACACATACGACGACCCGGACTGGCCGCCACCGGAGGACGACGAGGTCCTGGACGACGCATACGACGAAGAGGACACCCCCTTCGAGGAGGACCCGGGTGACTGGGAATCGTGGACCCCGGAACGTCCGACCGTCCCGCACCAGGCGGCACCTCCGGACCTCACCGAGCACTCCCGCGACACGGACCTCCCGCGCCCTCACCCCCGGCTCACCCCGGAGGAGGCCCGCACCATCGCCTCCTGGGACCGCGACCTCGACGCCCTCACCGGCGAACTCCTGCGCGCCCGGCAGGGGAGCACGGACGTACCCCTGCCGACGACCCTGACCGCGTCGCAGCTGATGCGCCTGGCCGCCGACCCGGACGGCTTCGCACAGGAGCTGGCCCGCCCCATGCCGCGCCCGCCGCAGCCCGCCGCACGCCGCGGCACCCGCTTCCACGCGTGGGTCGAAGCCCGCTTCGAAGAGCTGACGCTGCCCATGCTGGACCCCGAGGAACTGCCCGGCAGCGAAGCCGAGATCGCCGACGAACGCGATCTGGAGGCCCTCAAGGACGCCTTCGAGCGCACCCCGTACGCACACCGCACGCCCTACCGCGTGGAGGCCCCCTTCCAGCTCGCGATCGCCGGCCGGGTGATCCGCGGCCGGATCGACGCCGTCTACCGGGAGAGCGACGGCGACAGGACGTCGTACGAGATCGTCGACTGGAAGACCAGCCGTGCCCGCACCGCCGACCCCCTCCAGCTCGCCCTGTACCGGTTGGCCTGGGCCGAGCAGCAGGGCGTGCCCCTGGAGTCGGTCGACGCCGCGTTCGTGTATGTGCGCGGTGGTGATGTCGTACGACCGCCGGACCTCCCGGACCGGGCCGCGCTGGAGCGGCTGCTGACGGAGGAGCCGTCGTGTGACGAACCGCCCAATCAGGATGTCGGTGCGGGCCGATAGGCTCGTGACCATGAGCCAGTCCGTTGACAGTGCCGTCAGCGCCGTCCGCACGCACATCGAGCAGCACCGCGCCGCCTTCCTCGACGACCTCGCCGAGTGGCTGCGCATCCCGTCCGTGTCGGCGCAGCCCGACCACGCGGCCGATGTGCGCCGCAGCGCCGACTGGCTCGCCGCCAGGCTCAAGGAGACCGGCTTCCCCACGACCGAGGTGTGGCAGACACCCGGGGCGCCCGCCGTCTTCGCGGAGTGGCCCGCCGACGACCCCGAGGCGCCCACGGTCCTCGTCTACGGCCATCACGACGTCCAGCCCGCCGCCCGCGAGGACGGCTGGGACAGCGACCCCTTCGAGCCGGTCGTCCGTGAGAACCGCCTGTACGCGCGCGGGGCTGCCGACGACAAGGGCCAGGTGTTCTTCCACACACTCGGCGTCCGCGCGCACCTCGCCGCGACCGGCCGCACCACCCCGGCCGTCAACCTGAAGCTGCTGATCGAGGGCGAGGAGGAGTCCGGCTCCCCGCACTTCCGCGGGCTCGTCGAGGAGTACGCGGGCCGGCTCGCCGCCGACGCCGTGATCGTCTCCGACACCGGCATGTGGGCCGAGGACACCCCCACCGTGTGCACCGGCATGCGCGGCCTCGCCGAGTGCGAGATCCAGTTCCACGGCCCCGACCAGGACATCCACTCCGGTTCCTTCGGCGGCGCCGTACCCAACCCGGCGACCGTCGCCGCCCGCCTCGTCGCCGCGCTGCACGACGAACACGCGCGCGTGACGATCCCCGGCTTCTACGACGGCATCGTCGAACTCACCGACCAGGAGCGCGAACTCTTCGCCGAACTGCCCTTCGACGAGGAGCAGTGGCTGCGCACGGCCAAGTCGTACGCCACCCAGGGCGAGGCCGGGCACACCACCCTGGAGCGCCTCTGGGCCCGGCCCACCGCCGAGGTCAACGGCATCGGCGGCGGCTACCAGGGCCCCGGCAGCAAGACGATCATCCCCTCGTCCGCCATGGTGAAGCTCTCCTTCCGGCTCGTCGCGGGCCAGGAACCCGACCGCATCGAGGAGGCGGTCCGCGCCTGGGCCGCCGACCAGGTGCCCGCCGGAATCCGGCACGAGATCACGTTCTGCGCCGCCACGCGCCCGTGTCTGACGCCGCTGGACCACCCGGCCCTGCAGTCCGTCGTGCGGGCCATGGGCCGCGCGTTCGAAAGACCCGTGCGCTTCACGCGCGAGGGCGGCTCGGGACCCGCCGCCGACCTCCAGGACGTGCTCGGCGCGCCCGTGCTCTTCCTGGGCATCTCCGTCCCGTCCGACGGCTGGCACGCCCCGAACGAGAAGGTCGAGCTGGATCTGCTCCTCAAGGGCGTCGAGACCAGCGCATATCTGTGGGCCGACCTCGCGGACAACTGGCGTCATGCTCCCTGAGCCCTCCGCACCACCCGGAGGTGTGCCCCGCGCGGGGCACACTGGAAAGGCCGCCCCGCACCGCCATGCCGTCACCACTTGCCGCAGGTCCCGTCGAACCGCTCGCCGAAACAATCCGCTGCACCGGGGGAGTTGGAAGCACCCGTGACCACCTGGACCGACCACACCGCCGACCGACCCATCTCGCTCACCTCCCCCAGCGGCATCGACCGCGCCGCCCACCACCGGCTCGACGAGGCCTGGCTCGCGGCGGCATGGAGCCACCCCACGACCCGCTGCTTCGTGGTCTCCGGCGGTCAGGTCCTCATCGACGAGACGTCCGACGGGCGCACCGAACTCGTCATGACTCCCTCCTTCGAAGCCCCCCTCACCGAGGCACACCGCTACTTCCTCGGCATCGACGAGGAAGGCGTCAGCTACTTCGCCCTCCAGAAGGACGCTCTCCCCGGCCGTATCGACCAGTCCGCGCGCGCGGCGGGGCTGCGCGAGGCGGGGCTGCTGCTGTCACCGCGCGACACGGGCCTGATGGTGCACGCCGTCGGTCTGGAGAACTGGCAGCGCACCCACCGCTTCTGCTCCCGCTGCGGCGAGCGCACGGTCATCGCCGCGGCCGGCCACATCCGGCGCTGCCCGGCCTGCGGCGCCGAGCACTACCCGCGCACCGACCCGGCCGTGATCATGGCCGTCACCGATGAAGAGGACCGCATCCTGCTCGGCCGCCAGGTCCACTGGCCCGAAGGCCGCTTCTCCACGCTCGCCGGCTTCGTCGAGCCCGGCGAGTCCATCGAGCAGTCCGTGCGCCGCGAGGTCTTCGAGGAGGCCGGCATCACCGTCGGCCAGGTCGAGTACGTCGCCAGCCAGCCCTGGCCCTTCCCGTCCAGCCTGATGCTCGGCTTCCTGGCCCGCGCCACCTCGACCGACATCGAGGTCGACGGCGACGAGATCCACGAGGCCCGCTGGTTCTCCCGCGACGAGCTGGGCGCCGCCTTCGAGTCCGGCGAGGTCCTGCCGCCGTACGGCATCTCGATCGCGGCCCGCCTCATCGAGCTCTGGTACGGCAAGCCACTGCCGACGCGCAGCGTGTTCTGATACGCAGGAAGGCGGTCCCGAGCTGTCTCGGGACCGCCTTCCTGCATTGCCCTGGTTACGCGCCGATCTTCTGCTTGACCTGGGCCAGCGAAGGGTTCGTGAGCGTCGATCCGTCCGGGAACAGCACGGTCGGCACCGTCTGGTTCCCGCCGTTCGCCTTCTCCACGAAGGCGGCCGACTCCGGGTCCTGCTCGATGTTGATCTCGTTGTACGCGATGCCCTCACGGTCCATCTGGCTCTTCAGCCGACGGCAGTAGCCGCACCACGTGGTGCTGTACATCGTCACAGTGCCCGGCATGTCTATCGCGCTCCTCGGCGGTTCGGGGGGACGGGTGGTCGCACGAAGGGAACGTACGCGACCGCGCCGCCATTCCCGCGGGGGGTATCCCTGCGCACGTGACGCCTGCCGCATTAGTACGACTGCGGGTGCCTGCCTGTGGACAACCGGCTCACCCGTCTCCGGCGACCTGGCAGCATGGCCGTGTGACAGCAGCAACGCACTCCACGCTCTTCCCGCAGGCACCGGGCTCGGCCGACGCGGTGCTCGAA
The DNA here is from genome assembly GCF_052245395.1 of Streptomyces sp. 4N124. Lineage (NCBI taxonomy): Bacteria > Bacillati > Actinomycetota > Actinomycetes > Kitasatosporales > Streptomycetaceae > Streptomyces > Streptomyces sp. 4N124. The sequence goes on along the minus strand of NZ_JBQQBS010000005.1, from coordinate 229,953 downwards.
GGACTGGACCCCGAGCAGCGCGAGGTGGCCACCGCCCTGCAGGGCCCGGTCTGTGTGCTGGCGGGCGCCGGCACGGGCAAGACACGGGCGATCACCCACCGCATCGCCTATGGGGTGCGCGCCGGAATCCTCCAGCCCTCCAGCGTGCTGGCCGTCACCTTCACCAACCGTGCCGCCGGGGAGATGCGCGGCCGGCTGCGCCAGCTCGGCGCCGCCGGCGTCCAGGCCCGCACCTTCCACTCGGCCGCCCTGCGCCAGCTGCAGTACTTCTGGCCGAAGGCGATCGGCGGCTCCATGCCCCGGCTCGTCGACCGCAAGATCCAGCTGGTCGCCGACGCGGCCGCCGCCTGCAGCATCCGCCTCGACCGGGGCGAGCTGCGGGACGTCACCGCCGAGATCGAGTGGTCCAAGGTCACCCAGACCGTCCCCGCCGACTACGCTGCCGCCGCCGCCAAGTCCGGCCGCGAGATCCCCCGTCACCCGGCCGAGATCGCCCAGCTCTACTCCGCCTACGAGGACGTCAAGCGCAGCCGCGCCGTCATCGACTTCGAGGACGTCCTGCTGCTGACCGTCGCCGTCCTCCAGGACCGGCACGACATCGCCGAGCAGGTCCGCGCCCAGTACCAGCACTTCGTGGTCGACGAGTACCAGGACGTCAGCCCGCTCCAGCAACGCCTGCTGGAGCTGTGGCTCGGCGACCGGGAGAACCTGTGCGTGGTCGGCGACGCCAGCCAGACGATCTACTCGTTCACAGGAGCAACCCCGGACCATCTGCTCGACTTCCGCACCCGCCACCCCGGTGCCACCGTGGTCAAGCTGGTCCGTGACTACCGTTCCACCCCGCAGGTCGTCCACCTGGCCAACGGCCTGCTCGCCCAGGCCCGCGGACGCGCAGCCGATCACCGCCTGGAGCTGATCTCCCAGCGTGCCCCGGGCCCCGAGCCCGGCTACACCCAGTACGACGACGAGCCCGCCGAAGCAGAGGGCGCCGCCCGTCGCATCCGAGAACTCATCGACGCCGGTGTCCCGGCGAGCGAGATCGCGATCCTGTTCCGTACGAACTCCCAGTCCGAGACCTACGAACAGGCCCTCGCCGACGCCGGGGTGCCCTACCAGCTGCGAGGCGCCGAGCGGTTCTTCGACCGGCCCGAGGTCCGCAAGGCGGGCATCGCCCTGCGGGGCGCGGCCCGCTTCGGCGGCAACGACTCCCTGCTCGACGACGCGGTCGACCTCCCCTCCCAGGTGCGTGCCGTGCTCTCCGGCGAGGGCTGGACGCCGCAGCCCCCGGCCGGGTCCGGTGCCGTCAGAGAGCGGTGGGAGTCCCTGGCCGCCCTGGTGAACCTGGCGGTGGACTTCGTTGCCGCCAGCCCCGGCGCCACCCTCGGCGACCTGGTCGCGGAGCTCGACGAGCGGGCGAGCGCCCAGCACGCCCCGACCGTGCAGGGCGTCACGCTCGCCTCCCTGCACTCGGCCAAGGGCCTGGAGTGGGACGTCGTCTTTCTGGTGGGCGTCGCCGACGGCATGATGCCGATCACCTATGCGAAGACGGAGGAGCAGATCGAGGAGGAACGCCGGCTCCTCTATGTCGGCGTGACCCGCGCTCGAGAACAGCTCCATGTTTCCTGGGCGTTGTCCCGCTCGCCCGGCGGCCGCCCGAATCGCAAGCCCAGCCCCTTCCTCGACGGGCTGCGCCCCGGTTCGACCACCACCGCCGGCCGTGCGGCAACGGTCGGCGCCGGTGGCATCGAGCGTGGCGTCCCCAGCAGTACCCCGGCTGTCGCGCCGAGACGCAGACAGCGCAGCCCGGCCCGCTGCCGAGTCTGCGGACGCACCCTCACCGACGCCGGCGAGATGAAGCTGATGCGCTGCGAGGACTGCCCCTCCGACATGGACGAGGGCCTCTACGAGCGGTTGCGTCAGTGGCGTGCGGACCAGGCGCAGCGCAGCGGCCAGCCCGCCTTCTGCGTCTTCACCGACAAGACGCTGATGGCCATCGCCGAGGCCGTGCCCGACGACGACGGCGAGCTGGCTCGGATCCCGGGCGTGGGCGTGCGCAAGCTCAACCGCTACGGCGCCGATGTGCTGGCCATCTGCGCAGGCCGGGAGGGGCCGGGAGAGGAAGACCAGGGCTGAAAAGAACTCGTCGAAAAAATAGTTTGCGCATGCCCCAGCAATCCCCATAGGTTCTTAGCCACGGGGACGGAGGCCTTCTCGGAGGCCCCGATTCCGTGTTGTACTTGCATTTCCGTCGGACTGGCTCACCCCAGTCCCCCGAGACGCCGAGAGGAGGCGAGTCCAGTGATCAGCATCAACACCAGCTCCGTCAGCACCGTGAAAATGACCGATCGCTCGGTCGTCGCCTCCCTGTGCATGCTCGGCGCCTCCAACCCGGGCACCGGTCTGTCCGGCATTCGTGCCGCGCGTCCGGCGTCCTCGGTGTCTCCTGCGGGCCTTCCCGTGAGCGAGCGCAATGAGCGACCGGTCATGGCACTGGAAGCGGCTGTAGTGGCACAGGCCAAGGCCTATGCCCTTGCGGCGACCGGTGCCGGATTCCGGAAGCAGACGACGCAGCACCACCAGATGTGGGCCTTCCGTGGGCCAGAACCCTGGAGTGATCCAGCCTGATTGATCAGGCCGGCGCCTTCAGGGCCGCGGAACCCCATCCGGGATCCGCGGCCCTTCTGTTTGTCCTCGACCAGGGACGGCAGAGCGAAGGGGCCTCGGGACAAGAAAAGAACCCGGTACCAGCCGACCACCGGCCCAACAGGGCCGGACCGACCAGACGAGGAAGACGAACCGTGCAACTCGAAGCGCACGCCCCGTCCGTACCGCCTTCCGACACGATCCCCAAGCCCGGCCTCACGGAGGACTCCACCTTGACCCCGCTCACCGCGCTCACCGCGCTGGACGACGCCATCGAGAACCTCGGCGTGCCCGTCCCCTGCCGTTCCTACGACCCGGAGGTCTTCTTCGCCGAGTCGCCGGCGGACGTCGAGTACGCCAAGTCCCTCTGCCGCACCTGCCCGCTGATCGAGGCCTGCCTCGCCGGCGCCAAGGAGCGGCGTGAGCCCTGGGGCGTCTGGGGTGGCGAGCTGTTCGTCCAGGGTGTCGTCGTCGCCCGGAAGCGGCCGCGTGGCCGCCCGCGCAAGAACCCGGTCACGGCATGAACACCGCAGGAACGATCGACCGCCCCCTCACGCACGACCCCAAGAAGCAGGCCCCGATGAAGCCGTCCACCAACGAGCCCGCCGGCTCCGCGATCGAAGACGTCACCACCACCGGCGCGATCGACTCGCGTCAGAACAGGACCCGAGAGATGCAACTCATCCCAGAAGCCATGGCTCGTGCGCATATGCACGAGCGCCTGCACGAGGCCGAGCGGGAACGCCAGGCCGTGCGCCTGGTGGCCGCTCGCCGGATGCAGCGCCGGGCGGAGCGCGCGTCGCTGCGCGCCCGCCGTGCGCTCGCCATGGCCGTCATGCAGTGATCGAGAACACCTGAAGCGGTGGCCTCCCGAACTAGGGGGCGAGAGCTTTCCCGCAGGGGCCGGTCCGTCCGAACGGACCGGCCCCCGCGGTGCGTTGTGCCCGCCGATCCACCGGCCACGGCGATATCGTCACCGGGTGACGAGTCTTCCCGGAGGCAGTGACAACGGCGGTGCCGGCACGGAGCCGACCCCCCTCGTGTGCGCCCGCTGCGGCACCCGTGCGTCGGGTCCCCAGCCCACCTGGACCTGCTCCGTGGAGAACGGCACCCGCCACTACTTCTGCGACACCTGCTCCCGGGAGAACCTCAGAGCCATCGAGGGGCGGCTGGACTCGGCCTGGTGGTGACCCCCCGGCTCACGCCTGCGCCGCGGCTCACGCCTCCGCCGCCGAATCCTCCTCGTCCAGGATCTCCTCAGGTACGAACCCCGGCAGCCACTCCTCCAGTTCCTCGCGCAGTCGCACCGTCGCTCCCAGCTGACACAGCACGCCGATCGTGCTGAGGGTCACCCGGTGTATCAGCAGATACGCCGGAGGCAGGTTGAGCTGCTTGCCCAACTGGTAGGCGGGGGAGCGCGGGTCGGCGACTCGGGCCGCCTGGCTGCGCATCCAGCCGCGGGTGAAGGTGAACTCGTCCACAAGGGCCGGTTCGATGATCGGCAGAAGGTAGTCGAGGACGGCGTCGGGGTCCAGGTCTATCGATTCCTTGACGAAGCCCTCCGTGCACAGCAGTTCGTAGACGGCGTCCGCCTCGCCGTCGAGCGTCATACGCAGGGAGTCGCCGATCGGGGTCGGCAGTCCGCCCGGGAGGCGGTCGACGGTGCCGAAGTCCAGCACGCCCAGGCGCCAGTCGTCCTCGCCGTCGGGACCGCCGGGCAGGAGCCGGAAGTTGCCCGGGTGCGGGTCGGCGTGCAGGAGGCCGGTCCTGGCCGGGCCGGAGAAGAGGAAGCGGGCCAGGAGCTGGCCGGCACGGTCGCGCTGGTCCTGGGTGCCGTCCGAGATGATCTCGGACATGGGGATGCCGTCCATCCACTCGGTGATCAGAACCTGCTCGCGCTGGTGGACCACCTCGGGCACCACGACGTCCGGGTCGTCCGTGAACTCCTCGGCGTGCGCCTGCTGAGCCTGGGCCTCCAGGTCGTAGTCCAGTTCCTCCGAGACCCGGTCGCGCAGCTCCGCGATGAGGGGCTTGATGTCCATCCCCGGGATGAGCGGGCCCAACAGGCGGGCGAAACGGCTCAGTTGGTTCAGATCGGACAGCAGGGCTTCGCCGGCGCCCGGGTACTGCACCTTGACCGCCACCTCGCGGCCGTCGTGCCACACTCCCCGGTGCACCTGGCCGATCGAGGCTGCCGCGGAGGGCTTGTCCTCGAACTCGAGGAACAGGTCGTGCCAGTCCTCGCCGAGCCGCTCCGAGAGCACGGCGTGCACGGTGCGCGTCGGCATCGGCGGGGCCGCGTCCTGCAGCTTGGTCAGCGCCGCCCGGTAGGGACCGGCGACCTCCTCGGGCAGCGCGGACTCGAAGACGGACAGGGCCTGCCCGAACTTCATCGCCCCGCCTTTCAGCTCGCCGAGGACCTTGAACAGCTGCTCCGCGGTGCGCTGTTGCAGTTCGCGGCCGACGATCTCCGCGGACTCGCCGACGATCCGCTTGCCGAGTCCCCAGGTGGCCCGCCCGGCGAAGCCGAGCGGGAGCGCGGCGAGCTTGGCGGTCCGGGTGACCGCCTTCCGGGGAAGATCAGACATGCGCCCTCCAGGTCCCAGCCAGCCGCGCCGTGTGTGTCGTACGGCGAAACTCCTTCGACGGTTGTTGCTCTGCCATTGTCTCGTGTGAGTCCTCGTCCTCCGAGGAGTGTGCCCCCTTAGCTTTCTCCGCGGCGCCGCAGGGGCATGCGGGATGGGCCCAGATCGGCCGCGCATGCCAGTGGAGGCCGGGCAGGGACACCTCCCAGCGGGCGCCGGCGGTCGACGGCAGATGGCCGTCCAGGAAGGCGAGCGCATGCGTGGCCGCGAGCCCGGCGGCCGTGGTGGCCAGCGCCAGATCACAGGGTCCCACCTGCCGTTGTTTCCCCGAGCGCCACTGGGCCACCAGGCGTGGCCAGGCCGGATCCCGGTCCGTGCGCCCCTCGTGCAGACAGCCCGCACAGCTGGTCTCCCCGGGCAGGACGAGGGGGCCGACCACGCCGGTTCCCTCCACGACACCGGCGTACAGATGAGGCGTACCGGAGGTGATCAGTGACTCGGCGGTCGCGGGGACGGGCGCGTGCACGCCGACGTCGTCCCGTGGTGCGAGGACGACCAGGGAGAATCCCGGGTCACCGTCCTCGAGCGGGGACTGCGGGCCGCGGCGTGGCGGGCGGTCCGGTGCCGCCCGGCGGACGGCCCGGCGGGCCGCTTCGGCTCTGCGGTCGCCGATCGACTCGGCGGGCAGCCCACCCGGTGCGATGTCCCACGGCTCGACGGTGCCGCCGTCGAGCACGTCCACCTCGCCGACGCCGGCCCCCGACAGCAGGGAGGCGAGAACCGCTCCCACCCGGCCCGCGCCCCGCACCTGGACCCGCAGGGAGCGGCGGGCCGCCAGCTGCCGCATCGCGTCGCCCGGTGCGGAGGTGGTCAGGGTCAGGGAGGCCAGGTCGGGGCGCAGCCGGTCGAGGACCTCCTTCTTTTCGCGCAGCGCCTCGGCGGCAGGGCCGCCGCCTGTCGCGTCGTCGACGAGGCCGGACCGCGCCAGCCGCTCCACCAACTCGTCGACATGACCGTCCGGTAGATCCATGCGTCGGCCCTCTTCGCGCAGCAGCGGGAGTCCGCGCGTGCCGTTGAGCAGATCGAGAAAGCTTCCCGTCGCCGTGTCCATCGGACCCAGCGTCATCGCGTGCGCCGGTGTCATCCCGAACTGCACGGTGTTGAGGTCGCGCCAGCCGCGCCTGAGCGCGGGCTTCACCATCGGATGCATGTCAGGCCCCCGTAGCCCCGTGAAAGATCCCCGTACGTTCCCGTACGTCCCCGTTCGTCGGAGAGGCGTGGTCAGTGCTCCGCCGACGAGTGCCAGCATGCCCGCCCCCGCGGCCGGACGCCGAAAGTTGTCCACAGGCGGTGGGTATTCTTCGTACAAATCAGACGCCCGGTGGGGGATCGGAATCGAACCGTCCCGGAGTCGGGACTTCCCCCATGTGCAGCGGGTAACGTCGGGGCGTGTCCGCCGACCCACTGCACCGCGCCGGAACTCCACAGCGCAGTACGACGAGCCCGCCGCCGAGCGGCCCGGGGGCGAGCGCGATCGAGGTGCGCCGGAGCGCCCGCAGACGCAGGACGGTCTCCGCGTACCGCGAGGGCGATCGCACCGTCGTGCTCATCCCCGCCCGGATGTCCGAGGCGGAGGAGCAGCGCTGGGTCAACGTCATGCTCGACAAGCTCGCCGCCCAGGAGAGCAAGCGGCAGCTGGGCGACGCCGAGCTCGCCGAGCGGGCGGAACGGCTCTCGGACCAGTACTTCGGCGGTCGCGCCCGGCCCACGTCCGTGCGCTGGGTCACCAACCAGAACACACGCTGGGGCTCGTGCACCCCGGCCGAGGGCAGTATCCGGCTCTCGCACCGGCTGCAGGGCATGCCCGAGTACGTCGTCGACTACGTCCTGCTCCATGAACTCGCGCATCTGCTGGTCCCCGGACACGGGCCCCGGTTCTGGCGCCTGCTGGAGGCGTACCCGCGGACCGAGCGGGCCCGCGGCTATCTCGAAGGGGTGGTCGCCGCCGACCGGCTGCCGCATCTGCCCGGCGCGCGCACCGAGTGACCACTCCTGCCGACGGGATCCGAAGCGCCGTCGAAGGGTGATTGTGTACCGGGTCTGTACCGACTTCGTCCGGTGTCCGAGTTTGCAGTTAGCCTGACGCGACGCACTCGTATTCGGGATGGGGGACGGTCGTTACGCATGGCCAGGGAATTCCAACGCGGCCACAAGGCCAAGATCAGTGACCTCACCGCGGGCACGGATCTGTACGTAGGTGTGCAGATCTCGGGCCCCGGGCTGAGCTTCGACATCAGCTGCTTCGGCCTCGACGCCGACGAACGGCTCTCGGACGACCGGTACTTCGTCTTCTTCAACCAGCCGAAGTCCCCCGAGGAATCCATCCAACTGCTGGGGGCGCAGGCCGGCGACACGGAGTCCTTCCGGGTCACGCTCGACAGGATCCCGCCGCAGATCCAGAAGCTGTCCTTCACGGCGACGCTGGACGGCGCCGGTCAGCTGTCGCAGATCGCTCCCGGATACATCCGCATCGTCGCCGGTGGCGAGGAAGTGGCCCGCTACCCGTTCAACGGCTCGGAGTTCTCCACCGAACGGGCCGTGATGCTGGGCGACTTCTACCTGAAGGACGTTTGGCGGTTCGCCGCGGTCGGCCAGGGCTTCGACGGCGGTCTCGACGCGCTGCTGAAGAACTTCGGCGGCGAGGTCGTCGAAGAGGAGACGCCCGAGCCGCAGCCGCAGGCCCAGGCCGGCGCGACTCCCGGTTTCGCGCCGCCCGCGCAGGCCGCCGCGCCGCCTGCCTTCGGCGCCCCGTCCACCCCGCAACACGCCCCGGCGCCCCAGCCCGCCGCGCAGGGCTTCGCACCCCCGCCCGCGGCCACTGGGCCGGCAGCACCTCAGCCCCCGGCCCCGGCGCCCGCACCCTCCGTGCACGCCGCGCCCACCATCGTCGCCCCGATGACACCGCCGGGCGGCGCCCAGGTGCCGCCCCCGGCCCCCGCACCGGCGCCCTACGGCCAGCCACCCGGCCAGCAGCAGCCGCCGTACGGCCAGGCCCCCGGCCAGACCGCCCCGCTGCCGCCCGGCTACGCCCAGCCCCAGGCACCGCAGGCCCCCCAGGCACCGCAGTCACCCACGCCGCCGCCCGGCTACGGTCAGCCGACCCCGCCCCCGGGCTATGGACAGCAGCCGCAGTTCGGGCAGGCCCCGGGCCAGCAGGCAGCCCCGTACGGCGCCCCTCAGGGAACCCCGCAGGCTCCCGGTGTGGCCGCCGCGCTCCAGAAGTTCAAGGAGACGCCCACCGGACAGCGCTGGACGCAGCAGAACAAGAAGATGGTCCGCGTCGACCTCGGCGTCGGCGGGCAGCCCGTGCTGGCCCGGCAGGGCAGCATGGTGCTCTACCAGGGCAAGGTCGACTTCAGCTACAAGAGCGCGGGCTTCGCCGGCCGGATCGCGGGCAACGCGACCGGCCAGGAGATGCAGCTGATGCGCTGTACCGGCCAGGGCCAGGTGTTCCTCGCCGAGAACTCCACGATGCTGCACCCCATCGAGCTCCAGGGCGACGGCATCTGTGTCTCCGCAGAGAACGTCCTCGCCTTCGACGAGAGCCTCCAGCACGAGGTCCGACGCATCGAGGGACACGGCATCCCCGGAGGCGCGCTGTTCACGATGCAGTTCACCGGGACCGGCACGATCGTCGTGAAGACGCACGGCACGCCCGTGGTGCTGCCGGTCACGCCCACGACGTTCGCGGACTGCAACGCCGTGGTCGCCTGGTCGGCCGCCGCCCAGGTGGTCGTCTCCAGCCAGGTCCGCATGCGCCGCAACGCCTACCCCGGCGACACCGGGGAGAGCGTCAACCTCCAGTTCCGCGGCGCGCCCGGCAACTTCATCGTCGTCCAGCCGTACGAGATCTGAGGGAGAGCCCGTCATGAACCAGCCGCTCGCGGGCTACGCCCCCGCACCCGTCACGGCCCGCATGGAGAACCACGGCAACCACATGCTGAAGGTCGCCATGCAGACCGGAAACGACCTCCTCGCGCGCGTGGGGTCGATGGTCGCCTACGAAGGGTTCGTCCAGTACGAGCCCAACCCGCCCGCCGTCCGCCAGATCGCCCGTGACTGGGCCACCGGCGAGGGCGCGCCCCTGATGAAGTGCTCCGGCGACGGCCTGCTCTACCTCGCCGACTACGGCGCCAACGTCGTCGTGATCAACCTCAACGGCGACGGGATCTCCGTCAACGCCACCAACCTGCTCGCCTTCGACGCCCACCTCACCTGGGGCGTCGAGCGGGTCAAGGGACTGGCGAAGTTCGCCGGGCAGGGCCTGTGGAACACCAAGATCTCCGGGCAGGGCTGGGTCGCGCTGACCTCCCGGGGCAAGCCGATCGTCGTCGACTGCGGCGGTGGCGAGGACGAGACGTACGTCGACCCGGACGCGCTCGTCGCCTGGTCCCCGAACCTCAAGGTGAAGGGCAAGCGCAGCTTCAAGGCGCAGTCACTCATCGGCCGGGGCAGCGGTGAGGCCTTCCAGATGGCCTTCTCCGGCCAGGGCATCGTCGTCGTCCAGCCCAGCGAGGACAGCACCGACCGTATCCGGGTCCGGGGCTGAGGGGGAGCACCACCATGCAGAGTCCGCTTTTCGCCTACAACGACCAGCAGACCCAGGAGCGTTGGAGCCTGCAGAACAAGCAGATGCTCCGGGTCGCCGTGGATGGTCACGAGGACCTCCTCGCCCGCAAGGGCACGATGGTCGCCTACCAGGGCCTGATCGAGTTCGACGCCGAGTACCAGAGCCGCAATCAGGGACGCGCGCGTGCCCGCACGGGCGAGGGCCTGGACCTGATGCGCTGCCACGGGCAGGGCACGGTCTATCTCGCCAACCTCGCGCAGCACGTCCATGTGATGGAGGTGGACCACGACGGGCTGACCGTCGACAGCAGCTACGTCCTCGCCATGGACTCCTCGCTGCACCACGAGGTCATCGCCGTCGACAGCCTCTACGGCATCTCCGGCTCCGGGAAGTACCAGCTCAACATCACCGGCCGCGGCAAGGTCGCGCTGATGACCTCGGGCGCCCCGCTGATGATGCAGGTGACACCCGACAAGTACGTCAACTGCGACGCCGACGCCATCGTCGCCTGGTCGACCTCCCTGCGCGTGCAGATGCAGGCCCAGACGCACTCCTCCGGGATCTGGCGGCGCCGCGGCAACACGGGTGAGGGCTGGGAGCTCAGCTTCATGGGCAGCGGCTATGCCCTCGTCCAGCCCAGCGAGCTGCTGCCGCCGCAGAACGCCCAGATCGGCTCGGGCGCCGCCGCGCAGTTCGGCATGGGGCAGCAGGGGGCGCGGGGCCAGAACCAGGGCAACGCCTGGAGCTGACCCTACGTGACAGGTAAGGGGTGACCGCCAGGGCGGTCGCCCCTTACACGTTCACAGCCTGGCGCGCGTCGCTTCCAGCAGTCGTACGACCGACTCGTCCGCTACGGTCGCCACCTCGTCGTAGGCGAACCAGCGCAGGTCGAGGGACTCGTCGCTGATCGTGTGCACCGCGTCCGGCGGTGCCAGGGCCGCGTACTGGACGTCGAAGTGGCAGTGGCACGGCGGCGGGATCGGATGACGGTCCAGGCGCACCGGGCCGCCCGGCAGCAGCGTCAGCCCCGCGACACCGGACTCCTCGGTCGCCTCGCGCAGCGCGGCGGCCTGCAGAGAGGTGTCCTGCGGTTCGCAGTGGCCGCCCATCTGCAGCCACATGCGCATCTTCTTGTGGAGCGTCAGCAGCACCTGCTCGCGCGACGGGTCGATCACCATGGCGCTCGCCGTGATGTGCCCGTCCTCGCAGGCCTTCCACATGCCGTCCGGGTGTGCCGCGAGATGGTCCAGGTACGCCTGGCGCAGCTCTTCCTGGCCCTCGTACCCCTTCAGCACGAGGACCGCGTCGTCGTACAGGCTCACTCGGTGTCGTCGTCCTCGCTCTTGTCCCGCTTCTTGAGGTCGGGCTTGTCCGCGGCCTCGCCGAGCATCTTGTCCAGCTCGGAGAAGTCGAGCTGCTCGCGGTGCACGAAGCCGTCGGGGTCGTCCAGGTCGGTGGCCGTAGGCAGCATGTCCGGGTGGGCCCACAGGGCGTCCCGGCCGTCGACACCGCGTGCGTCCGTGAGGGAGGCCCACAGGCGGGAGGCGTCGCGCAGGCGCCGGGGGCGCAGCTCGAGGCCGATCAGGGTGGCGAAGGTCTGCTCGGCGGGGCCGCCCGTGGCACGACGGCGGCGCAGGGTCTCACGCAGCGCGTCGGCGGACGACAGGCGGGGTTTCGCGGCGGCGTGCACCACCGCGTCGACCCAGCCCTCGACGAGCGCCAGAGCCGTCTCCAGACGGGCCAGGGCCGCCTTCTGCTCGGGCGTGTCCTCCGGCTGGAACATGCCCTGCTGGAGGGCGTCCTGCAACTGCTCGGGGTTCTGCGGGTCGAACTGGCCGACCACGTCCTCCAGTTTGGCGGTGTCGACCTTGATCCCGCGCGCGTACCCGTCGACTGCGCCGAACAGGTGCGAGCGCAGCCATGGCACATGGGCGAAGAGGCGCTGGTGGGCGGCCTCGCGCAGGGCGAGATACAGCCGCACCTCCTCCTTCGGCACACCGAGGTCCTTGCCCAGCCCCTCCATGTTCACCGGCAGCAGCGCGGCCTTGCCGGCCGGGCCGAGCGGCAGGCCGATGTCGGTCGAGCCGACGACCTCGCCGGCGAGCACGCCGACGGCCTGCCCGATCTGCGTGCCGAACATGGCGCCGCCCATGGAGCGCATCATGCCGATCAGCGGGCCGGCCATGGCCTGCATCTCCTCCGGCAGGACGTCGCCCATGGCCGCGCCGACGCGCTCGGCGACCGGGTCGACCAGCTCCTTCCACGCGGGCAGGGTCGCCTCGACCCACTCCGCGCGGCTCCACGCCACGGCGGTGCCCGCGCCGGACGGCAGCGAGGTCGCGTCGTCGAGCCACAGGTCGGCCAGGCGGACGGCCTCCTGGACGGCGGTGCGGTCGGCGGGGCCGACGCTCGCGTCCTTGACGCCGTCCGACGTGCCCTGGGAGACCGTCTGGCGGGCGATCTGCTTGGCCATGTCCCAGTTCACCGGCCCGCCCTCGTACGAGAGCATCTGGCCGAGCTGCTGGAACGCGGCGCCCAGGTCGGTGGGGTTCAGCGAGCCGAACATGGCCGCGAACGGATTGTCCGCACCGGGGCCTGAAGCTCCGGGCAGCCCGCCGAAACCGAACGGGTTGGCCGGGCCCTGACCACCACCGCTCTGCTGGTCCTTCTTCTTGCCCTCGTCGCCGTCGTCCGGCTCCTCCGGCGGAAGGCCGAATCCGAATGGGGTGTCACTCACGGGATTCCTCGGCTGTTAAGGCCACCGGTTGGCTCCGGCGGCACGACTGCCCGATAACACCACCCAGCGTAGACACCCGGGGCCGTTCGGGCCTCGGTGCTCCGCCGACTCATGGCCTGCGGCAGGATGGATGCACCTGGTACGCACGCGTCGCTCGCGTTCGTACTGAAGACAACCGCTGGAGACGCCCGGTGAGTTCCCCAGATCCACAGGTTCGCGCAGCGCGAAACCACTCAACCACGCCTGCGTCCGCTCTGCGCGGGCCCGTCGTCGCGGTCACCGGTGCCGCGTCCGGTATCGGTGCGCTGCTCACCGAGCGGCTCGCCGCCTCCGAGGAGATCAAGCAGGTCATCGCGATCGACGAGCGGCGCGGCGAGTGCGCCGGTGCCCAGTGGCACATCCTCGACGTGCGGGATCCGGCGATCGCGGACAAGCTGCGGGGCGTGGACGTGGTGGTGCATCTGGCGCTCGACCTGGATCTGGAGACCGACGCCGCGGCCCGAACGGCCTACAACGTCCGGGGGACACAGACCGTGCTGACCGCCGCGGCGGCGGCCGGGGTGCACCGGGTGGTCGTGTGTACGTCGGCGATGGTCTACGGGGCGCTGCCGGACAACGAGCTGCCGTTGTCCGAGGACGCGGAGCTGCGGGCCACGGCCGAGGCCACCGGGGTCGGGGATCTGCTGGAGATCGAGCGGCTCGCGCGACGGGCCCCGCGGGCGCATCCGGGGCTCAATGTCACCGTGGTCCGGCCCTCGGTGCTGGTCGGGGGCATCGACACCGCGCTGACCAGGTACTTCGAGTCGCCTCGGCTGCTTGTCGTGGCCGGGTCCCGGCCCGCCTGGCAGTTCTGTCATGTCGAGGATCTGTGCAGTGCTCTGGAGTACGCCGTCCTGGAGAAGGTCGACGGGGAGCTGGCCGTCGGGTGTGACGGGTGGCTGGAGCAGGAGGAGGTCGAGGAGCTGAGCGGGATCCGGCGGATGGAGCTGCCGTCCGCGGTCGCGCTGGGCGCGGCGGCTCGGCTGCACCGGATCGGCCTCACGCCGTCTCCGGCGGGGGATCTGGCCTACACGATGTATCCGTGGGTGGTGAGCGGGAGCCGGCTGCATGACGCCGGGTGGCGGCCGCAGTGGACCAATGAGGAGGTCCTTGCTGAGCTGCTGGAGGAGGTCTCCGGCCGGCACACGGTCGCCGGGCGGCGGCTGGGTCGGAAGGACGCGACGGCGGCGGGCGCCGCAGGTGCGACGGTGGCGCTGCTGGGTGCGGCGGCCGTGGTGCGGCGGGCCCGGAAGGCCCGGCGTCGGGTCTGACGGTACGAGTGCCCGGACCCGGGTGCCTGTAGGAGGCTCCGAAGCTCCACGCGCGCGTGCCTGGTGAAAGTTCTATTCCGGGTTGTCAGTGGCGTGGGGCACGATGGAGACATGGCATCCACGAACGATCACCCCGGTGAGCAGGCCGCGCACGATCCCATCCAGCTGATCGCCATCCGGGAGACGGCCCTCTCCCTCGACGAGGTCTTCAAGGCCGTCGGGGACGACGCCGCCGGCGGGACCGCGCTGTTCGTCGGGACCGTGCGGAATCACGACGGGGGTGCCGATGTCGATGAGCTCGGGTACTCGTGCCATCCCAGTGCCGAGGCCGAGATGCGGCGGATCGCCGAGAAGGTCGTCGCCGAGTTCCCGGTGCGCGCGCTCGCGGCGGTGCACCGGGTCGGGGACCTCAAGGTGGGGGACCTCGCCGTTGTCGTCGCCGTGTCGTGCCCGCATCGCGGTGAGGCCTTCGAGGCCTGCCGGAAGCTCATCGACGACCTCAAGCACGAAGTGCCGATCTGGAAGCACCAGAAGTTCTCGGACGGCACCGAGGAGTGGGTCGGCGCCTGCTGACCGAACACCGGGCCACCCTTCCGGTTGCGTAACCCGACCCCCGGCGTGAGCGTTGTCCGTGCAGCTGGTTAATCTGCTGATCAGTCAGTTGCGGTCGCTCATGGGGATGGGAGGACGGCATGGCGGCACTCGCCTGGTTGCTGATTCCGCTTGTGGCTGCGATCGGTGCCGGTCTGTGGGGCAGTTGGGCCAACCGGACCCGGAAGGCGCGGGGTGACGGTCCCGAGCTCGACGGGTACGCACGCTTCCGCGAGGCCATGGAGAAGCCCCGCACCCATACGTGACAGGGGCCGGCCGCCCGGACGGACGGCCCTGACGGTCCGCTGACAGCAGCGTCCCGTACTGTCGTTCCATGCCACGCCGCACTGCGACGATGCTCGCCTCCACCCTGATGCTGATAGCGCTCCTGTGCGCCGGAGTCTTCATCACCGTGCCGTATTCGGAAATGTCGCCGGGACCGACGGTGAACACGCTCGGGGACCACGACGGCGAGCCGGTGCTGCAGATCTCCGGGCGGAAGACGTACGAGACGAGCGGGCATCTCAACATGACCACGGTGCGGGTCACCAGCGCCGACTACCGGATGAACCTCGTCGAGGCGGTCTACGGCTGGCTCGCGCACGACAACAAGGTCGTGCCGCACGACACGATCTACCCGGACGGCAAGACCGAGGAGCAGTCCACCCAGGAGAACGCCGAGGAGTTCAGCCAGTCCCAGGAGAGCGCCAAGGTCGCCGCCCTGAAGGCGCTGGACGTCCCGGTGAAGTCCTGGGTGATCGTCTCGACCGTCCTCAAGGACTCCCCGGCCGAGGGCAGGCTGCACGCCGGCGATGTGATCAAGGCCGTCGACGGGACGACCGTGAAGAAGCCCGAGGACGTCGCCGAACTGGTGACCAAGCACAAGCCCGGTGAGGACGTGGCCTTCACCATCGTGCCCGCCGAGGAACAGGCCGCCGCCGAGAAGGAACAGCGGGCGGCCACCAAGACGGAGAAGGTCACCATACGGACCACGAAGTCCGACGACACCGGCGAGGAGCGCGCCATCGTCGGCATTTCCGCCGGGACGGACCACACGTTCCCGTTCACCATCGACATCAAGCTCGCCGACGTCGGCGGGCCGAGCGCCGGTCTGATGTTCGCGCTCGGCATCTACGACAAGCTCACGCCGGGCAGCCTCACCGGCGGGTCGTTCGTCGCCGGGACGGGCACCATCGACGACGCCGGCAAGGTCGGCCCGATCGGCGGCATCGAGATGAAGACGGTCGGCGCGCGCGAGAAGGGGGCCCAGTACTTCCTGACGCCCGCCGACAACTGCGCGGCCGCCGCCGGCGACACCCCCGACGGCCTCACCCTGGTCAAGGTGAAGACCATCGACGATGCCCTCGGCGCCCTCAAGGACATCCGCAGCGGCGACACCGCCGACCTGCCGAAGTGCACGACGAAGTAGCCGGCCGAGCTACTCCTCGAACGTCGCCGCCAGCGCCTGAGCCAGCCCCGGCACCAGATCGGAACCGGTGAGGACCTCCGTCGGCGTGTCCTTCTCACGCAGCCTCAGGGCCGATTCACGGTCGCCGCCGCGCAGGACCGCGACCGTCATACGGACCTCCTGGCGCTTCGGGTGGTCGGCGACCCACTGGGCGAGCTGCTTCTCGCTCATGCCCTCCGGAACGGACGCTTCGGCGGACGGCGGCAGCATCAGGCGTTCCACGCTGAGCGCGCAGCCGACCACCGCGTCGGGCCAGGCGATGGTGCCGAGGAACTCGTCGAGCGGCTTGCCCGTTGGAAGTTCGTCCTGCTCGATCGGGGTGAGACCGGAGGTGGTCTCCTGCTCGTCCCCCAGGCCGAGCCGGTCCGCGAGCGAGGGCTGCTCGGCCCGCAACCGGGCGGTGTCTACGAGGGCGAAGAGGCGCGCGGGCTGGTCCCAGCCGAGGCCGGAGACGTACTCGTCGATCTCGAGTACGGCCCGGGTCAGGGGGCTCGCTGCCATGGGAGTGTTGGACATGGTCACAATCCTGCCTCGTTCCCTACCGGAATCGGGAACCGAGTAAAGCGTGAGTAAGTTGCATAGGTGAGGGCCTACGATCACGGGGCCCTTCGGATGGCCCGCGAACACGGGGGCCCGACAGACCAACAGCGAACTTCGAGGTGCACACCTTGGCTTTCCAGATGCCGGACCGCGGCGGAGGCCCGACGGGGCCACGGATCAGAGTGGGCCGCCCGTCCCGGCGGGTCCGGACCCTGCTCATGACGCTGGGCGTCCTTGCCGTACTCGGCATGGCGTTCACCATGTTCGCGGGTTTCTGGACCGACTGGCTCTGGTACCGGTCGGTGAACTACTCGTCCGTGTTCACGACCACGCTGTGGACCAAGATCGGGCTGTTCTTCGTCTTCGGTCTGCTGATGGCCCTCGCGGTCGGCTTCAACATCTGGCTGGCCCACCGGCTGCGCCCGCCGCTGAGCGCCATGTCGATGGAGCAGCAGAACCTCGACCGCTACCGCATGGGCATCGCGCCGTACAAGAAGTGGCTGCTGCTCGGCATCACTTCTCTGATCGGCCTGATCGCGGGCGCCTCGGCGTCAGGCCAGTGGCGGACCTGGCTGATGTGGGTCAACGGCGTGCCCTTCAACCAGAAGGACCCGCAGTTCCACCTCGACGTCGCCTTCTACGCCTTCGACCTGCCGTGGTACCGCTTCCTGCTCGGCTTCGGCTTCGCCACCGCGATCCTCTCCCTGATCGCCGCGGCGCTCACGCACTACCTGTACGGCGGGCTGCGCATCACCAGCCCGGGTGCGCGCGCCACCGCTGCGGCCACCAGCCATCTGTCGGTGCTCATCGGCACGTTCGTCGCCCTGAAGGCGGTCGCGTACTGGCTCGACCGGTACGGTCTCGCGGTGAAGTCCAGTGACTTCAAGGCGACCGACAACTGGACCGGCCTCAGGTACGTCGACGCGAACGCCTATCTGCCCGCCAAGACGATCCTGTTCTGCATCGCCGTCATCTGCGCGCTGCTGTTCTTCGCCACGCTGTGGCGGCGCACGTGGCAGCTGCCGCTGATCGGCTTCGGCCTGATGGTGCTGTCGGCGATCCTCATCGGCGGTCTGTACCCGGCGATCGTCCAGAAGTTCCAGGTCCAGCCCAACGAGCAGGCCAAGGAAGCGCCGTACGTCACCAAGAACCTCGAGGCGACGCGCCAGGCGTACGGCATCGACGACGCCAAGGTCACCGACTACAGCGGTGTGAGCAAGACCGAGGACAAGACCACGCTGCGGGACGACGTCGACGCCACGGCGAGCGTCCGCATCATGGACCCGAACATCGTCTCGCCCACGTTCCAGCAGCTCCAACAGATCAGGAACTACTACTCGTTCCCGACCAACCTGGACGTCGACCGCTACAGCGAGAAGGGCAAGGACCAGGACACGGTCATCGGTCTGCGTGAGCTGAACCTCAACGGCATTCCGAAGAACAACTGGATCAACGACCACTTCCGCTACACCCACGGGTACGGCGTGGTCGCCGCCAAGGGCACTCAGGTCGACGCCGAGGGCCGCCCGGTGTTCACGGAGTCCGACCTGCCCTCCAAGGGAGAGCTGGGGACGTATCAGCAGCGCGTCTACTACGGCGAGAAGACCAGCGAGTACTCGATCGTCGGCGGTCCCCAGAAGGAGATCGACTACTCCGACGACAGCGGCGAGAAGACGTACAGCTACGAGGCCAAGAGCGGCGTCAACCTCGCCAACCCGGTCAACCGGGCGGCGTACGCGGTGGCGTTCAGCGAGCCGCAGATCCTCTACTCCGGTGCGATCGGCGAGGGTTCGCGGATCCTGTACAACCGCACGCCCAAGGAGCGCGTCGAGGCGGTGGCCCCCTGGCTGACCATCGACGGCGACGCCTATCCGGCGGTGGTGAACGGCAAGATCCAGTGGATCGTCGACGCGTACACGACGACGAACGGCTATCCGTACGCGTCCCGTACGACCCTCGGTTCCTCGACGGCCGACTCCCTGACCGCGACCAACAACTCGCGCGCGGTGGTGGCCCAGCAGAACCAGGTCAACTACATCCGCAACTCGGTGAAGGCGACCGTCGACGCGTACACCGGCGAGGTCAAGCTCTATCAGTGGGACACCGAGGACCCGGTCCTGAAGACCTGGATGAAGGCGTTCCCGGGCACGGTGGAGTCCAAGAGCGACATCTCCAAGGACCTGATGGCCCATCTCCGGTACCCGCAGGACCTGTTCAAGGTCCAGCGTGAGCTGCTGACCCGCTACCACGTGGAGGACGCGGACACGTTCCTCAGCGGCAGCGAGGTGTGGCAGGTGCCGGACGACCCGACCAACAAGTCGGGCAACGCGGTGCCGCCGTACTACCAGAGCCTGAAGATGCCCGATCAGCAGGCGCAGGCGTTCTCGCTGACGACGACGTTCACGCCCAACGGGCGGGACAACCTCAGCGCGTTCATGTCGGTCGACGCCGAGGCAGGCACCAGTGACTACGGCAAGATCAGAGTCCTGAAACTGCCGACGAGTACGACCGTCAACGGACCCAAACAGGTCCAGAGCCAGTTCAACTCCGAACAGGACATCGCTGAGCAGATCAGGCTGCTGCAGGGCGGCGACTCCGAAGTCGAGTACGGCAACCTGCTGACGGTGCCACTGGACGGGGGACTGCTGTACGTCGAACCCGTCTACGTCCGCGGTGGCGGACTGAAGTACCCGCTGCTGCGCAAGGTGTTGGTGACCTACGGCGGCAACACCGCCTTCGAGGACACCCTCGACGAGGCCCTCAACAAGGTCTTCGGAGCGGAGGGTGCGACGACCGAGCCGCCACCACCACCGGACGACGGCGATACGACTCCGCCGCCGACGTCCACCAACCCGACGGTCCAAGAGGCGCTGAACGACGCCCAGGAGGCCTTCGACGCCGGGCAGGAAGCCCTGAAGAAGGGTGACTGGGAGGCGTACGGGCGGGCGCAGGACGACCTCCAAGAGGCGCTCCAGCGGGCCGAGGACGCGCAGTCGAAGGCCGGCAACACCGGTGGCGGCAGCGGCGGCTCCAGTCCCAGTCCCAGCGCCACTCCGAGCGGCAGTCCCAGTCCCAGCAGGAGCCCGGACAGCAGTTGATCGAGACCGTCCCGCGCCGTGATACGGTTGCCGAACAACGGCGCGGGGTGGAGCAGCTCGGTAGCTCGCTGGGCTCATAACCCAGAGGTCGCAGGTTCAAATCCTGTCCCCGCTACTGATCACGAAGGCCCGGATTCTGAAAAGGATCCGGGCCTTCGGTATGTGTGCGAACGCATGTGCCGACCTGCGGGATGGCCGTGCCGCCGTGGGGAGTTGAGCGAGGTGTGTTTGACTTGTCGTTCTGTGGGCATGTCGACAAAACGCTGAAGTGACCTCACTGGCTGCGGTATACCAGGTGTACCCAGGTTGCAGGTGGTGCGACGATGGACGTTATGGGGGACAAGGCGACTCTGTTGGAGACAGGGCGGTTTGGGGAGCCTGCCGACGTTTCGCAGTCGACGGGTGATATGTCCGTGCCCGAATTCCCGTCACCCAGTGCCTCACCCATGGCCTCATCTGTGACCGATCTTGAGCGTCGCGTGAACGAATTCGTCCAGTCCGCGGACCGGGACGAAACCGGTGATGCCGCCGAGGAGGCCCGGCAGCGGCTCGCCGCCGAAACCGGTGACGTCGAGGCGATGAGTGTCCTCGGGGCCCTGCTGCTGCGCCGCGGCGATCTCGACGGGGCCGAACCCCATCTGCGCGCCGCCACCGCGGCCGGTGACCGGGCCGCCGCCAACAACCTGGGCGTCCTTCTGCACCAGCGCGGGTACGCCGACGAGGCCGCCGGCTGGTGGCGCATCGCCGCCGTCGCCGGTTCCGCCGCCGCCGCGCATGCGCTGGGCCGTCACCACCGGGAGCGCGGCGACGAGCCCGCCGCCGAGTACTGGCTGCGTCAGTCCGCCGAGCAGGGGCACGCCCTCGGCGCGTACGCGCTCGCCGATCTGCTGGAGCACCGGGGCGACGACGGGGCCGGCGCGTGGATGCGGGCCGCGGCGGAGCGGGGGCACCGGGAGGCGGCGTACCGGCTGGCGCGGGCGATCGACCGCAAGGCCGCGCAGGAGGGCGAGACCGGGACCGACGACGGTGCCGGTGCTTCGCTCGTGGGCGAGGCCGAGCAGTGGTACCGGCAGGCCGCCGCGCGCGGGCACCGGCGGGCCGCGCTGCACCTCGGGGCGATCCTGGAGAAGCGTGGGCAGTTGAAGGAGGCAGGGCGCTGGTATCTGACGTCCGCCAAGGACGGTGAGGCGCGGGCCGCCTGCGCGCTCGGGTTCCTGCTGCGCGACGCGGGCGACTCCGAGAGCGCCGCCGTGTGGTGGCTGCGGGCCGCCCAGGACGGCGACGGCAACGCGGCGAACGCGCTGGGCGCGCTGCATGCCGAGCGCGGGGAGACCCAGACCGCCGAGCGGTGGTACCGGGCCGCGATGGACGCCGGTGACGTCAACGGCGCCTACAACCTCGGGCTGCTCTGCGCCGAGCAGGGGCGGACCGCGCAGGCCGAGCAGTGGTACCGGCGTGCGGCGTACGCCGGGCACCGGGAGGCGGCGAACGCGCTGGCGATCCTGCTGCTCCAGGGCGGCGACACGGGTGGTGCCGAGCCGTGGTTCTCCAAGGCCGCGGAGGCCGGGAGCGTGGATGCCGCGTTCAACCTCGGGATTCTGTACGCCGGGCGGGGTGAGGACGAGGTCGCGCTGCGGTGCTACGAGCGTGCCGCCGCCGCCGGGCATACGGAGGCGGCGCTTCAGGTCGGGATCGCGCGGTTGCGTGAGGGCGATGAGCGGGCGGCCGAGAGGCATCTGCGGTGTGCGGCCGGGGGCGGGAGTACCGAGGCCGCGTATCGGCTGGCGACCGTGCTGGATGCGCGGCGGCCGCCTGAGCCGGCGCATGAGCTCGGGGAGCCGGTGCGGGAGCGGAGCGAGTGCGAGGAGTGGTACGAGCGGGCGGCGTCGCAAGGGCATCGGCGGGCGCAGGTGCGGGTCGGGATGCTGGCCGCTGCGCGGGGCGATGTCGTGGAGGCGGCTCGGTGGTATCGGGAGGCTGCGGAGGCCGGGTCCCGGAACGGGGCGTTCAATCTTGGGCTGCTGTTGGTTCGGGAGGGGAGTGAGCCGGAGGCTGCCGTGTGGTGGACGCGGGCTGCTGACGCGGGGCATGGGCGGGCGGCGTTGCGGCTTGCCCTGGTCTACGCGCGTCGTGGGGAGCTGGCTGAGGGGCAGCGGTGGGCTGATCGTGCGGTGACGCTGGGGCCGGCGGAGGTTTCGGAGCGGGCGGGGCGGTTGCGGGACGCTCTGCGGGAGGAACTGTCGGCGTGACGCTGCGCCTGTGCTGCAGCCGCGGCTTGCCGGTTGACCGGCGTGGAGGCTGGGCGGAGGTGGGTCGCGCAGCCCGGCGCTGACGGGGTGCCGCCTGCGCCCACCCGTGCCGCCCCAGGCGGCACGACTGCCCGCAGCTGGGCGGGACGGCTGCCCGCAGCTCAGCAGCCGCGGTTAAGTGATTTGCCTCTGTCCGCGTCCTTGACGTAATGTTCCATTCATCGACGCGGGGTGGAGCAGCTCGGTAGCTCGCTGGGCTCATAACCCAGAGGTCGCAGGTTCAAATCCTGTCCCCGCTACTGAAGGCCTAGGGCCCGGATCCTTTAGGGGATCCGGGCCCTAGGTGTGTGTCAGGGGCGGTGGCCCACTGCCTCCTCGTAGAGGGTTCGGTTCACCGTCTGTGATTCCGGTAGGGGGTCGCCTTCCGCCACGCCCTGGGCGGCGTACGCCGACTGGAGGCGGTCCGTCGTGCCCGCGCGGATCTCCCAGTCCATGCGGAGGGACGGGGTCGACTGGAGGATCTCCTTGTCGGCCTTCAGGAGATTCGCCAAGTATGTGACGAAGCTCGCATTCTTCTTGTAGTCGGACGCGAAGTACGAGTTCACCGTGCGGATGTACGCCCGGATGAGGGCCACGCCCGCGTCCACGTCGTCGTTCAGGAGGCTCGGGCCGTACAGCAGGCCGCCCAGGGGCTCGCCGGGGGGCTGGCCGCCGAGGAAGGCGTATCCGGGTGTGCCGTCGACCTTGCGCCAGACCGGGTCGAGGAGCCAGGCGGAGTCGACGCCGCCGTTCTGGAGGGCGGTGAGGACGTCGGCGGAGCCGAGCTGCTGGTACTGGATCTTGTCGAGGCCGCCGCCGTGCTGCTCCAGGGCCTGTTCCATCGGGTACGCGATCACGGAGCCCTTGCCGATCATCGTGCCCAGCTTGCGGCCGGCCATGGCCACCCGGTCCGCGCTCTCGCCCTCCTTGAGGCGGACCCACAGGCCGCTCTTCGACGTGGGGTCGGGTGAGAAGTTCCCGGCGACCCACTTGATGTCGAAGCCGCCCCGCAGCCCGTTCATCACCGCCGCTTCCGGCGCCGCCCAGAGCGCGTCGATCTCGCCCTTGGCCAGCAACGGCAGCGCGTCCGGCGTGGGCAGCACCTTCAGGGTGACGTCGAGGCCCTCCCGCTTGAACTCGCCCTTGTCGAGGGCGACTTGCAGCGGCGCCACATACTCCGCGCTCAGCGTCCCCGTCGCGATCGTCAGTTTCCGTGTCTCGGGCAGCCGCTGCGGGGCAGGCGCTCCCGGCTCACAGCGCGCCGGTTGTCGCTTCGGGGACATGTCGGCAGGGTCCGTCCACGACGTCTCCCCGCAGCCCCGCACCGGGCGGATCGTGCGCGAAGCCGCGTCCGCCTGAGGCTCCGAGCGGGACGACGGCGACGCCGAGCAGCCTGCCGACGCCAACAGCCCGGCGACGACGACTGCGACACCGTACGAACGAAACAAACGCATCCTCATGACTGGCCCCGTCCCCTGTCGCGTGGTGCCCACGGTGTGAGCAACCGGCCGATGACACGCACCAGTTCGGAGAAGAGCACGCCCAGGACGGCCACGCAGACGATGCCGACGAACATGACGTCGTTCTGGAAGAGCGCGCGGGAGTCGAAGATGAGGTGGCCGAGGCCGTTCGTCGCGGCGATCTGTTCCGAGGCGACGATGACGAGGACCGCCACGCCCGCCGCGATCCGGGCGCCGACCAGGACCGCGGGGAGTGAGGCGGGCAGCAGGACGTGCCGGAACATCTGCCAGGGCGAGGCGCCGAAGACCTGGCCCGCGTCGCGGTGGCCGGAGGGGATCGACATGACGGCGGACATCGTCGAGATCCAGACGAAGAAGAAGACCGTCGCCGCCACCAGGGCCACCTGCGGGCCCTCGCCCAGGCCGAACATGTTCAGGAAGATGGGCAGCAGGGCCAGTTTCGGTACGACGTACAGGGCGTCCAGAAGCGGTTCCAGCGCCGCCCGTACGAGCGACAGGGAGCCCATCAGCAGGCCCAGGGCGTAGCCGGCCGCCGTGCCGACGGCGTAGCCCGCGAGGACGCGTTTCAGGGTCGCCCACACGTCCGGCCAGAGGTCGCCGGCCGCGGCCCGGTCCCAGCCGTCGGCGAGGATCGTGGACGGGGCCGGGTAGACGCGGTCGTCGATCCAGGCCTGGGTGGCGGCGAGTTGCCAGAGGAGGATCAGCAGGAGGGGGACGGCGACCGCCAGGGACAGTTCCAGGGCGCGTCGGCGGCGGTGGGTGCGTACGGGATGGAGTTCGTGCGGGCCCGGAGCGCGGACCAGGACCGATGCGCGGTCGGGAGCGATCGTCGTCATGCCGGCACCGCCTCCTTGCGCAGCAGGTCCCACAGCTCGGTCTTGAGGGTCGTGAATTCGGGGGTGGAGCGGATGTCGCCGGTGCGTGGGCGCGGGAACGGGGGGTGTCGTTCGGCGATGAGCCGGCCCGGGCGGGCCGACATCACCAGGACGCGGTCGCCGAGGACGATCGCCTCCTCCAGGCTGTGGGTGATGAAGAGGGTCGTCGTCCTCAGCGACTGGGTGATGCCCAGGAGTTCGTCCTGGAGGATCATGCGGAGCTGGGCGTCGAGGGCGGCGAACGGCTCGTCCATGAGCAGGAGTTCGGGTTCCACCGCGAGCGCCCGGGCGATCGCCACGCGCTGGCGCATACCTCCCGAGAGCGTGGCCGGGTAGGCGTCGGCGAAGTCGGCCAGGCCCATGCGGGTCAGCCAGGCATCGGCGCGCGCGTTCGCCTCCCGGCGTGGGACGCGCTGGATGTCCAGGCCGAAGCGGACGTTGGCGCGGACGGTCTTCCAGTCGTAGATGCCGTAGTCCTGGAAGATCATGGCGGCCGGGCGGGGGCTGGAGGTACGGATCTCCAGGCGGCCCGTGCTCGGGCGGAGCAGGCCCGCGGCGATACGCAGCAGCGTGGACTTGCCGCAGCCCGAGGGGCCGACGAGGCAGACGAACTCGCCGGGGGCGACGGCCAGATCGAGGGGGCCGAGGGCGTGTACGGCCCCGGGGCCCCGGCCGAAGGTTCGGGTCAGATCACTGGCGCTGAGTTTCGGATACGGCTCTCCCACGGTGTCTCCTCGCGGAGTGCGGAACGGACTGGTGGGTGCCGCCGACGATATGACGACCCGTCAGATACCGGAAGGTCATGGACGGGAGAAGGTTGTACGCAGGAGAAGGTTGTAGGCAGCAGAAAGCCCCGGCACTGGATCAGTGCCGGGGCTCGCAGCCGTACGTATTACGCCGTGGCGCAGTTCGGGCACATCCCGCGGTAGGTCACCTCGACGTCCGAGACCGTGAAGCCGAAGCGCTCCGTGTCGGGGAGGTCGGCCAGCGGGTTGCCGGTGGGGTGGACGTCCCGGATGGCGCCGCACCGGGCGCAGACCAGGTGGTGGTGCGGCTGATGGGCGTTCGGGTCGTACCGCTTGGCGCGCTTGTCGGTGGCGACCTCGAGCACCTCGCCGAGGGTCACCAGCTCGCCCAGCGTGTTGTAGACGGTGGCCCGGGAGATCTCGGGCAGCTTGGCCACAGCCCGCGCGTGGACCTCGTCGGCCGTCAGGTGGACGTGTTCGCCGTCGAGGACCTCGGCCACGACGCGCCGCTGCGCGGTCATCCGCCATCCACGGCCGCGCAGTCGTTCCAGAAGGTCGCTCATGCGCACCAGCTTAACAGCAAGGGACCAGAATCCGAATGGGTGTGACTTTGGAGGTCAGCTTGATTTAGATTAAGTCTAATGTAGGATCGATTCGGAAGCGGCTCAGGGCAGAGGAGCAGCTCGGGGCAGAACTGACGCAGGAGGCGCACGTGACGCAGGGACCGCTCACCACAGAGGCCGGTGCCCCGGTCGCCGACAACCAGAACAGCGAGACCGCGGGCGTCGGCGGCCCGGTACTCGTCCAGGACCAGCTGCTGCTGGAGAAGCTGGCTCACTTCAACCGGGAGCGCATCCCGGAGCGCGTGGTGCACGCCCGCGGCGCGGGGGCCTACGGCACCTTCACCGTGACCGCCGACGTGACGCGGTACACCCGCGCCAAGTTCCTCTCGGAGACCGGCAAGCAGACCGAGACCTTCCTGCGCTTCTCCACGGTCGCGGGCAACCTCGGTGCGGCCGACGCGGTGCGCGACCCTCGCGGCTGGGCGCTGAAGTTCTATACCGAGGAGGGCAATTACGACCTCGTCGGCAACAACACCCCGGTGTTCTTCATCAAGGACGCCATCAAGTTCCCCGACTTCATCCACACCCAGAAGCGCGACCCGTACACGGGCTCCCAGGAGGCGGACAACGTCTGGGACTTCTGGGGTCTCAGCCCCGAGTCGACCCACCAGGTGACCTGGCTCTTCGGCGACCGCGGCATCCCGGCGTCGTACCGCCACATGAACGGCTACGGCTCGCACACGTTCCAGTGGAACAACGAGGCGGGCGAGGTCTTCTGGGTCAAGTACCACTTCAAGGCCGACCAGGGGATCAAGAACCTCACGCAGGCCGAGGCCAACAAGCTCGCCGGTGAGGACCCGGACAGCCACCAGCGGGACCTGCGCGAGGCCATCGAGCGGGGCGAGTTCCCGACCTGGACCGTGCAGGTGCAGATCATGCCGGCGGCGGACGCGGCGACGTACCGCTTCAACCCGTTCGACCTCACCAAGGTGTGGCCGCACGCGGACTACCCGCCGATCGAGATCGGCAAGCTGGAGCTCAACCGCAACCCGGAGAACATCTTCGCCGAGGTCGAGCAGTCCATCTTCAGCCCCGCGCACTTCGTGCCGGGCATCGGTCCGTCGCCGGACAAGATGCTCCAGGGGCGGCTGTTCGCCTATGGCGACGCCCACCGCTACCGCGTCGGCATCAACGCCGACCACCTGCCGGTGAACCGCCCGCACGCCACCGAGGCGCGCACCAACTCCCGTGACGGTTTCCTGTACGACGGCCGGCACGGCGGTGCGAAGAACTACGAGCCGAACAGCTTCGGTGGCCCCTTCCAGACGGACCGCCCGCTGTGGTCCGCCACCGCGGTGAACGGCGGTACGGGCAACCACCCGGCCGCGGTGCACGCCGAGGACGACGACTTCGTGCAGGCGGGCAACCTCTACCGGCTGATGTCCGAGGACGAGAAGGAGCGTCTGATCGGCAACCTGGCGGGCTTCGTCGCCAAGGTCTCGCGCGACGACATCGCCGAGCGCGCGATCGACAACTTCCGTCAGGCGGACGGTGACTTCGGCAAGCGGCTGGAGGCCGCGGTCCAGGCCCTGCGCGGCTGACACACCCACCAGCACTGGATCGCTTGCCGAAGCGGGCCGGATTCCCTGCGAGGGGGTCCGGCCCGTTCGCGTGGGCTCAGGCCGGTACCTGCTGCCGCAGGGGAGCCCAGCAGCGGATGATGTCGCGGACCGAGACGATGCCGACGGGTTCGTCGTGGTCGAGCACGATCAGGTGGCGGAAGCCGCCGTGTGCCATGGCGTGAGCGGCCTCCTCCAAGGTCCAGGACGGAGCCGCGAACACGACGTCGGTGGTGGTGTGCGCGTGGGCGTACTCCGTGTCCGGGTCCTCGCCGAGACCGACGGAGATCAGGATGTCGCGTTCGGTGAGGATGCCGATACCGCCGGCGTCGGGGTCGAGGACGACGGCCGCGCCCACCCGGCGGGTGGACATCAGCGCGGCGGCCTGGCGAAGGGTGTGGGTGGGGCCGATGGTGAGGACCACGGTGCTCATGGCGTCGCGGACGAGCATGGATGCAGCCACCTCCTGAGGGTCTCCGCCGCTTGTTCATCCGCTTGTTCATCGTTTCACAAATTCACAAGGGGCGGGGCTTTCAGGGTGACAGGCAAAGAGACGGTCAACAAGGGGGCGCGTGGAGCTCAGTAGCGCTGGTTGAGATACCCCAGGAACTCGTCGTGCAGCAGACCGTTCGACGCGGCCGCGTTTCCGCTGTGCGGGCCCGGGCGGCCGTCGAGGCCGGTGAAGGAGCCGCCCGCCTCAGTCACGATGATCGCGTTCGCGGCCATGTCCCACAGGGACAGCTCGGGCTCGGCGCAGATGTCGACCGCGCCCTCGGCGACCAGCATGTAGGGCCAGAAGTCGCCGTACGCGCGCGTGCGCCACACCTCGCGGGTCAGGTCCAGGAAGCCGCCCAGGCGGCCCTGGTCCTCCCAGCCGGTGAGCGAGGAGTACGCGAAGGAGGCGTCGGACAGCTTCGAGACGCGGGAGACGCGCAGCCGGGAGGCCGAGGAGAGGCTGCGGCCGGTGAACGCGCCGTGCCCCTTCGCGGCCCACCAGCGGCGGCCGAGCGCGGGGGCGGAGACAAGGCCGACGACGGGCTCGTACCCGCCCTCGCTCGCCTCTGTCAGGGAGATGAGCGTGGCCCAGACGGGCACGCCGCGTACGTAGTTCTTGGTGCCGTCGATCGGGTCGACGACCCAGCGCCGGGGGCCGGTGCCCTCGATGCCGTACTCCTCGCCGAGGACCGCGTCCCGGGGGCGGGCGCGCTGCAGCTGGCCGCGGATGAGTTCCTCGGTGGCCTTGTCCGCCTCGCTCACCGGAGTCATGTCCGGCTTCGTCTCCACCTTCAGGTCGAGGGCCTTGAAGCGGGCCATGGTCGTCGCGTCGGCGGCGTCCGCGAGGACGTGGGCGAAGCGGAGGTCGTCGAGGTAGTCGGCCATGCGTGAACCGTATCTTTCGCGGTCGCGGCCGGGCTACAGCGGGATGTGGGGGAACAGTGTGCACGGGATCCGATCGCCCGGATGGCCTACGACGGACGTCGCGCGCCCCCTTGTGCCCTCGCGAACCCTTGACAGTGCCCCCGTGCGCGTCAAATCTGGGCGCAGAGTCGGTCGGGCTCGGGAGGCGATGATGCCTGCAGCGCGGGAATCCCTACTGGACGCCGCTTACACGGCGCTGGCGCGGCGGCCGTGGGCCGCGGTGCGGATGGTGGATGTGGCCGCGGCGGCCGGGGTGTCCCGGCAGACGCTGTACAACGAGTTCGGGAGCAAGGAAGGGCTGGCCAGGGCCCTAGTCCGCAGAGAGGCCGACGCCTATCTCGCCGGCGTCGAGCGGGCCCTCGCCACCAACCACGACGCCCGCGAGCGGCTCACCGCCACCGCCGAGTGGACCGCGTCGGCGGCCCGGGAGAACGCGCTGGTACGGGCCATGCTCACCGGCTGCTGGAGCGAGCGGCTGCCCTCGCCGACGCTCTCGGCCGTGCCGTCCACCTCGGCGGTGCCGGCGCAGCGCCGGGCGGACGGGCCGCTGCCCTCACCCGGCGACTTCGTGGCCCTGGTCCGTGACCGTGCCGTGGCGGTGCTGGCCGGACCCGGCACCCACAAGTCGGAAGCCGCCGAGCTGGCCCGCTCCTGCGAACTGGTCGTCCGGCTGGCGCTGTCCTGCGTGGCGGCCCCGCCCGGCGAGGGAGGCGTCGCGGATCTCGTACGGGGCGCGCTGCACCGGCAGTTGGTGTGAACCGGCGTCAGTGGGCCGAGCCGGACAGCTGGAGCCCGATGACGCCGACGATCACCAGGCTGATCGAGACGAGCTTCAGCGTCGACACGAGGTCGCCCAGGAAGACCATGCCGTAGATGGCGGTGCCCGCCGCGCCGATGCCCGTCCACACCGCGTAGGCCGGGCCCACGTCGAGCTTCTTCAAGGACAGAGTCAGCAGGCCGAAGCTGCCGAGCGCGAAGATGCAGAACGCGACCGTCGGCCACAGCCTGGTGAAGCCGTGCGACAGCTTCAAGCAGACGGCGAAACCGGTTTCGAGGAGTCCTGCCACAACCACCAGCAGCCACGCCATGTCTTGTCCTCCCGTGTGTACACGTCGACTGCTTCGTCTGGCCAGGATCGGACTCGGTGCGATTATGCACTTACCGACCTTGCGTTCAGACAAACAACGCGAAGGTCAGTCGCCTTCCTTCCGTTCCCTCGTGGACAGCAGCCGCCGCAGGGAGTAGAGCCGTGCCGGGTCCGCATGTCCCTCGGCCACCCACGCGTCCAGCGCGCAGTCGGGCTCGTCGTGACTGCACGCGCGCGGACAGCCCTCGGTGCCCGGCTCCAGATCCGGGAAAGCATGGATGACCCGGGACGGATCCACGTGGTGCAGCCCGAAGGACCGTACGCCCGGGGTGTCGATGACCCAGCCGCCGGCGAGCAGCGGCAGCGCGAGCGCCGAAGTCGTCGTGTGCCGGCCGCGGCCGGTCACCGCGTTCACATGTCCGGTGCTGCGCCGGCGGTCCTCCGGCACCAGGGCATTGACCAGCGTGGTCTTGCCGACGCCGGAGTGGCCCACGAACGCCGTGATCTTGCCGTCCAGTTGCTCGTGCACCCGGTCCGCCGCGTCGCCGTTCTCCAGCTCCTCGCGGCTGGTGACGACGTGCGGGATGTCGAGGGCGCCGTACAGCTCCAGAATCTTGTCGGGCGGGGCGAGGTCCGACTTCGTGAGCACGAGCAGCGGTTCCAGGCCGCCGTCGAACGCCGCCACCAGGCAGCGGTCGATGAGGCGGGGGCGCGGTTCGGGGTCGGCGAGCGCGGTGACGATGGCGAGTTGGTCGGCGTTGGCGACGACCACGCGCTCGTACGGGTCGTCGTCGTCCGCGGTGCGGCGCAGCACCGAGGTGCGCGGCTCGATGCGGACGATGCGGGCGAGGGAGTCCTTCTTGCCGGACAGGTCGCCGACGATGGCCACCCGGTCGCCGACGATCGCCGCCTTGCGGCCCAGCTCGCGGGCCTTCATCGCCATGATGATCCGGTCGTCGACGAGGCAGGTCAGACGGCCGCGGTCGACGGTGAGGACCATTCCCTCGGCCGCGTCCTCGTGCTTGGGGCGGATGTTCGTCCGCGGCCGGTTGCCCTTGCGGTTCGGGCGGCTGCGGATGTCGTCCTCGTCGGTGTGCTTGCCGTAGCGACGCATGGCGTGTGTCCCCTACGCCCTATCGCTCCCGAGCATCCCGGTCCACAGGTCGGGGAAGTCCGGCAGCGTCTTCGCCGTCGTCGCCACGTTCTCGATCTGTACGCCCTCCACCGCGAGGCCGATGATCGCGCCGGCGGTGGCCATGCGGTGGTCCTCGTACGTGTGGAAGATCCCGCCGTGCAGCGCGCGCGGGCGGATGTGCAGCCCGTCGGCGGTCTCCGTCACATCGCCGCCGAGTTCATTGATCTCCTTGGTCAGCGCGGCCAGCCGGTCCGTCTCGTGCAGCCGCAGATGCGACACGCCGCGCAGCGTGGAGGGGGAGTCGGCGAGGGCGGCCACGGCCGCGATGCCGGGGGTGAGTTCGCCTACGTCGCTCAGGTCGACATCGATGCCGTGGATCGCGCCGGACCCGGTGAACTCCAGGCCGTACTCGGTCAGTTGGCAGGAACCGCCCATCTCGGTGAAGATCTCCCGCAGCCGGTCACCGGGTTGGGTGGTCCGCGCCGGCCAGTCCGGGACGAGCACCTTGCCGCCGGTCACCAGCGCCGCCGCCAGGAACGGCTGGGCGTTGGACAGATCCGGCTCCACCGTCAGGTCCCGGCCGAGCAGCGCACCCGGCGTGACCCGCCAGACGTTCGGCTCGCCGCCCGACTCCGGGGTGTCCACCTGGGCGCCGACGCTGCGCAGCATGTCGACGGTCATCCGGATGTGCGGCAGCGAGGGCAGCGTCGCGCCGATGTGGCGGACCTCCACACCCTGGTTGAAGCGCGGGCCGGAGAGCAGCAGCGCGCTCACGAACTGGGACGACGTGGACGCGTCGACCTCCACCGGGCCGCCGTCCAGCGCACCGCCGCCGTGCACGGTCAGCGGTAGCGTGCCGCGGCCGTCGTCGTCGATCCGGGCGCCGAGGACGCGCAGGGCGTCGATCACGCCGCTCAGGGGGCGCTCGTACGACCTCGGGTCGCCGTCGAAGCGGATTTCGCCGTCGGCGAGGGCGGCGACAGGGGGCAGGAAGCGCATGACGGTGCCTGCGTTGCCGACGTCGATCGTGGCGGGGCCACGGAGCCCAGCGGGCAGGACGCGCCACGTCTCGCCCGTGCCGTTGGGGCCGACGCCCTCCTCGATGCCGACGCCCATCGCCCGGAGAGCGTCGGCCATCAGCAGGGTGTCGCGGGAGCGGAGGGGGCGGCGGAGCCAGCCGGGCTCCGAGGCGAGGGCAGACAGTACGAGTGCGCGGTTGGTGACGGACTTGGACCCCGGTACGTGGACCGTCGCGTCGACGGCTCCGCTCGCGTGCGGGGCGGGCCAGAGGGCGGTGTCTGAGGGGTTCAAAGCCATAGGCCCACTCTAGTAGGGGGCTGTGCTTCGGGTGCGGCGCCGTCGTGGCTGGTCGCGCCACGCGGCGGAGCCGCAAATCGATACAGCCCCGCGCCCCTGAAGGGGCGCTGACCTCACGTGTCCAGCAACCAACGGCCTCCACCTATCAGCGAACACAGCGACACCGCGTGGAACAGGAACAGCCACATCCCCGCCGGCACATGCGTCAGCCTCGACAGCTGGTCCGCGTCCGAATCTCCCGCCCCTCCCCGCGCCCGCTTCGCCTGCAGCTCGAACGCCGGGCGCACGCCCCCGAGCAGCAGGAACCACACCACCGCATACGCGAACGCCGCCTGCACCTGGGGACCTGCCAGCCAGGAGACCAGGACGAACGTGCCGCCGGTGAGGACGACCGTCACGGCGCCGTAGGCGTTGCGGATCATCACCAGCATCGCGAGTAGCAGGGCTGTGGCCAGCCACAACAGCAGCGTGATGCGGCCCGCGCCGAGGAGGGCGGCGCCGCCGAGGCCGAGGAGTGGGGGAGCGGTGTAGCCGGAGGCGGCGGTGAGGATCATGCCGAGGCCGTACGGCTTCCCGCGGCTGACCGTGAGGCCGCTGGTGTCGGAGTGCAGGCGTATGCCGGTGAGCTGCCGGCCGGTGAGCAGTGCGACCAGGCCGTGGCCGCCTTCGTGGGCGATGGTGATGGCGTTGCGGGCGAGGCGCCACAGGCCGTGTGGGACGACCACCGCGACCGCGGCGACGAGGGTCGCGATCACCACCCACACGTCCGGGTCGGTCTGGGTGCCGATCAGCTCGTCCCACAGAGAGGTCGCTGTGCTGCTGTCCATGTGTCCGGGGTGCTCCCTCTGTTCATACGGAGTCTGGCAGTGTGGCACGTATGTGCGGACGGTATGCATCGAGTCGTAGGCCCGAGGATCTCGCAGGAATCTTTGAGATCGAGAAGTGGGAGCCCGAGGAGACCCTGGAGCCCGACTACAACGTGGCCCCGACCAAAGAGGTCTACGCGGTCCTGGACCGTCCTGTGAAAGACGCCGACGAGAAGCGACCGGTTCGGCAGCTGCGCAAGCTCAAGTGGGGGCTCGTCCCTTCCTGGTCGAAGACCCCCGAGGGTGGCGCGCGGATGATCAACGCGCGGGCGGAGACGGTGCACGAGAAGCCGTCGTACCGCCGTGCCTTCGCCGCCCGCCGGTGCATCCTGCCCGCCGACGGCTACTACGAGTGGGTCACCGGCAAGCAGGAGCGGGACCTGGAGGAGGAGGGGAAGAAGAAGCGGCCGCGCAAGCAGCCCTACTTCGTGCTCCCCGCCGACGGGTCCGTGTTCGCCATGGCCGGGCTGTACGAGTTCTGGCGGGACAAGACGCTGCCCGACGAGCATCCGCTGGCCTGGTGGGTGACCTGCTCGGTGATCACGACGGAGGCGGAGCAGACCCCGCTGGCCGTGGCGCCCGCCGACGGGCCGTACACGCTGTCCGACATCCACCCCCGGATGCCGCTGATGCTGACGCCCGACCGCTGGGACGCCTGGCTCGACCCGTCCCGCTCCGACCCCGACGACCTGCGCGGACTGCTCGCCCCGCCGCCCCCCGGACTGATGCGCGCCTACCCCGTCACCACCGCGGTCAGCAACGTCCGCAACAACGGGCCGGAGTTGCTGAAGGAGCTGGAAGGGCCCGAAGAGGGCACACTCTTCTAGCGTGACGACCGAGATCATCAGCACCGACGCGGGGGACGCCCGCATCACCTGGCACCGGGCGAAGAAGGCGCGGCTCGTGCTGGCGGTGAGCCATGGCGCGGGCGGCGGCATCGAGGCGCGGGACCTACGGGCGATCGCCGCCGAGCTGCCGGGGCACGGCGTGAGCGTCGCCCTCGTGGAGCAGCCCTGGCGGGTGGCCGGGAAGAAGCTGGCGCCCGCGCCGAAGACCCTGGACGTGGGATGGCGGGGCATCTGGCCCGTGGTCGCCGAGTCCGGGCTGCCGGTGATCTCGGGCGGGCGCAGTGCCGGGGCCCGCGTCGCCTGCCGTACGGCCGTGGAGCTGGGAGCCGTCGGCGTCCTCGCCCTCAGCTTCCCGCTGCACCCGCCCGGCAAGCCCGAGAAGTCCCGCGCCGACGAGTTGCTCGGCGCCGGGGTGCCCACGCTCGTCGTACAGGGCGGCAACGACCCGTTCGGGAGGCCTGAGGAATTCCCAAAGGGCACTTATGAACTGGTCGAGGTGCCGTACGGCGATCATGGCTTCGCCGTGCCGAAGCGGGCGGAGATGGGGCCGGACGAGGTCGTGGCGATCATCACCGACGCGGTCGTGAAGTGGACCGGGTCACTGGGGTGAAGCCCCGGGAATGTTGGGCCGCGGACCACTGTTGAGCGGGACAGAAGTGCTGAGAAACCAGCACCGACGTCGTGGGAGAGGAAGTCCGCCGCATGGGTTCGACCGTATGCCCGAGCCGCAGCAGCCGCACTGACCTGGACTGGACGGTGCTGCACGCGGCCAAGACCACCCCGATTCGAGGGGCGGCGGGGACGGGTCGTCGTCTATCCTCCGAGTCTGGTGACACCGGTGTCGGTGCTGCCCGGAATCTTGAGGAGGTGGGTCCGGTCACTGGGATCGACGCAGGGACCGACAACGGCCAGGCGGAGCAGCCCGAGGGCCAGGGCATGGGCGCGGAGTCCACCGCGGAGCGCAACGTGCGCTTCGAGCGGGACGCGCTCGAATTCCTCGACCAGATGTATTCGGCCGCGCTGCGCATGACGCGCAACCCGGCCGACGCCGAGGACCTGGTGCAGGAGACGTACGCGAAGGCGTACGCGTCCTTCCACCAGTTCCGTGAGGGCACCAACCTCAAGGCGTGGCTGTACCGGATTCTCACCAACACCTTCATCAACTCGTACCGCAAGAAGCAGCGTGAACCCCAGCGCTCCGCGGCCGAGGAGATCGAGGACTGGCAGCTCGCCCGTGCCGAGTCGCACATGTCGACGGGTCTGCGCTCCGCGGAGTCGCAGGCGCTCGACCACTTGCCCGACTCGGACGTGAAGGAAGCGTTGCAGGCGATCCCCGAGGAATTCCGTATCGCCGTCTATCTCGCGGACGTAGAGGGCTTTGCGTACAAGGAGATCGCGGACATCATGGGGACACCTATCGGTACGGTGATGTCCCGGCTGCACCGGGGCCGCCGTCAACTGCGCGGCATGCTCGAGGACTACGCCCGTGAGCGCGGGCTTGTCCCGGCCGGCGCCGGAGAGTCGAACGAAGCGAAAGGCTCGGGCTCATGAGCTGCGGAGAGCCGCACGAGACGGACTGCAGTGAAGTCCTGGACCATCTCTACGAGTTCCTCGACAGTGAGATGCCGGACGTCGATCGCGACAAGTTCAAGCAGCACTTCAAGGAGTGCTCGCCGTGCCTGGAGAAGTACGGGCTCGAAGAGGCCGTGAAGAAGCTCGTCAAGCGGTGCTGCGGTCACGACGACGTACCCACCGACCTGCGCTCCAAGGTCCTGGGGCGGATCGACCTGATCCGCTCCGGGCAGACGGTGCCGGACCATGACGTGACGGCGACCCCACAGGAGTCCTGAACGGCCTGTCGTCACTCGAACGTGCTAACCGCGGGTCATCGACCCGCGGCCGTCCCACCCGCCGCCCTAGGCTCCTGAGCCGGTACGGGCACCGTCGGGGAGGGACGTCATGGAGGCGATACCAGCGCGGGCACGCGCGTACGTCGCCTGCGTCGCCCTCGGTGCGCTGGTCTGCCTCCTCCCGCTGCCGTCCGTGCACACGCCCTGGTGGGCGGTCGCGCTGCTCGCCGCGCTCTACGCCGGATGCGAGCAGATCACCCGGTGGCGGTTCCTCGGCACCTTCTATCCCGTCCTGCTGGCCGGGGCCTTTCTGCTGCCGCCGCCCGCCGCCGCGCTCGTCGCGGTGCCCGGAGCGCTGCTGTCCCCCGTAGCGGGTCGGCCCCGGGCGCTGCGGCGGATCTGGCGGGCGGCCGAACTCGTCGTCGCCGTCTGGGCGGCGGCCCGCGTCCACTGGGCGCTGGGCGGCCGGGACGCGGTCGTGGCATCCGACTTCCCGTACGCGCTGCTGCCCGCCCTGGGCGCGGTGCTCGCGTTCTGCCTGGTGCTCAGCGCGCTGGACGGCTCGATTCTGGCCCTCGCCGAGCGAGTGCCGGTACGGCGGGCCTGGCGCGGTCTGTTTCTACGATCCCTTGCGCCGATCGGCGTCCACGGGCTCGCCGGGCTGATGATGGCCGTCCTGTGGCGCAGCCCGTACGGGCCGTTCGCCGCGCTGCTCGTACTGCTGCCGATGTGCGTGTCGGCCTGGGTGTTCGCGCAGTACCACCGGGAGCGGGCGGCGCACCAGGCGACCATCCGGGCGCTGGTGCAGGCCGTCGACATCAAGGACGAGTACACGCGCGGGCACAGCGAGCGGGTCGGGCACGCGTCGACGATGATCGCGCGTGAGCTGGGCATGGACGACGAACGCGTCGAAGTCCTGCGGTTCGCCGGAATCCTGCACGACGTGGGGAAGTTGGGCGTGCCTACGCGGCTGCTGCGCAAGGACGGGCCGCTGACCCCCGAGGAGCGGCGGGTCATCGAGCTGCATCCCGAGTACGGGCACGAGATGGTGCGCGGGATCGCCTTCCTGGGCGAGGCGCGGGCGGCGGTGCTGCATCACCACGAGCGGCTGGACGGGAGCGGGTATCCGTACGGGCTGGTGGGCACCCAGATCCCGGAGTGCGCGCGGGTGGTGGCCGTCGCCGACGCCTTCGACGCCATGACGTCCACGCGGTCCTACCGGCGGGCCAGGCCGGTCGCGGTCGCGCTGGAGGAGCTGCAGCGGTGCGCGGGAGCGCAGTTCGATCCCCGGATGGTCGAGGCACTGGTCCGGGCCCTGGGCAGACACGGCTGGCACCCGAAGGTCACCGCGGGGGAGGAACCGTGCGCCACCCCACCCGCGACGCCCGCCGCGAGCCGCCTGGGAGCGCGGCGATGAGCCTCGCACGCCGGCGGCCGCTGGTGACCCTCATCCACACCTGCGCGCTCTGTCTCGCCGCCGCCTCCCTCGCCCACACCCTCTGGACCGGCCTCGACGACCGTTCCGTCGCCCTCGCCTTCGCCGTCCTCGTGGCCCTCGGTGAACTCGCCCGCTGGAGCGGGGCCGAGGTCAGGGAGTCAGCGCCGCTCGGGGCGGCGGGGGCGCTCGCCTACGCGCTGCTCGGGGAGGACGCGGGACGGGCCACGGAACACGGCGTCCCGCAGGTCGTCACCGTCGTGCTCGCCGCCTCGCTCGTCGGGAGCGTGCCGCACATCGCGCGAGGACAGGGGCCCACGGCCGATCATCTGGCCCGGCGCATCCTGACCGTCGCCTTCGCCGCCTTCTGCTTCCAACCCCTGTACAACCAGGGCGCGTTCGGCAAGGGCGCGGGACCCGCGTACGCCCTGCTGCTCGTCGCGCTGCTCACACTCACCGCGCTGTGCGACGCCGTCCTCACCGCGGCCCTCGCGCACTCCCGCACCGGGTGGCCCTTCGGACCGCTGCTGCGGGACGAGCTGCGGGGCATGCTCGGTATCGGGTCCGCCGTGTGCGCGACCGGCGCGGTGATGGCGCTCGCGGTGGCCGTCGTGGGGCTGTGGGCGCTGCCCGTCTTCTCGCTGCCGCTGCTGCTCACCCAGCTCTCCTTCCGGCGCTACGCCGCCGTCCGCACCACCTACCGGCAGACCATCGCCTCCCTCGCC
Source organism: Streptomyces sp. 4N124 (assembly GCF_052245395.1). Lineage (NCBI taxonomy): Bacteria > Bacillati > Actinomycetota > Actinomycetes > Kitasatosporales > Streptomycetaceae > Streptomyces > Streptomyces sp. 4N124. The sequence goes on along the minus strand of NZ_JBQQBS010000005.1, from coordinate 192,097 downwards.
CGCGCCACCGAGATCGCCGGATACACCCCCGCGGGCCATGCCCGGCGGGTGGCCGCGCTCAGCCGGGCGGTCGGGCGCGACATGGGTCTGTCCGGGCCCGACCTCACCGTCCTGGAGTACGCGGCACTCATGCACGACATCGGTCAGCTCAGCCTCGTCGATCCCGTCCCGGCGGGAGCCACCGCCGCGCTCCCGGCGTCCGAGCAGCGGCGGATCGCGCTGCTCGGCGGGGCCGTCGTACGGCAGACCGGGGTGAGCCCCCAGGTCGCCACGGTCGTGGAACGGCAGGCCGACCCCTGCCGGGAGCAGCCCGTGGCCGCACGGATCGTACGGGCGGTGAACGCCTACGAGGAGAAGGCGCGGGACGCCGGCCCCGGCGGGCCGCTGCGGGCCCTGGAGGAACTGCGGCTCGCGACCGCCGGGGACTACGCACCCGAGGTGGTCGAGTCGCTGGCCCGTGTGCTGGCCAAGGACTGTCTGACCCTGCCCGGGGCTGGGTAACCCATGGGTAATGAGCGCCCCTCCAGCCGTACGTGGTTTGATGCGCAGGAGAGGGTGTCCGGGGGCGCGAAAGGCACAGCCAGCCCACTCCACGGAACTGGCAGGCGGGAATCGTGAGGATCTTCGGCAAGGGACGGCACCGGCCCTCCGCCTCCTGGCGGCAGGCCACCGACCGCGCGTTCACGCTGATCGGGGACGGTCGGTACGAGGACGCGGGCGCGCTCCTGACACGGGCCGCCGATCTGGAGCCCTGGCTTTCCGAGTCCTGGTTCAACCTGGCCCTGCTGCACAAATTCCGGCACGACTGGGAGCAGGCGCGGGCCGCGGGCCTCAGGGCCGTCGCGCTGCTCGACCGGGAGACCGGCGCACCTGACTGGTGGAACGTCGGCATCGCCGCCACCGCACTCCAGGACTGGCCGCTGGCCCGCCGTGCCTGGCAGGCGTACGGGCTGCGGGTGCCGGGCGGTCCCAGCGCGTCCGGTGAGCCCGTCGGGATGGACCTGGGCAGTGCGGCCGTACGGCTGTCGCCGGAGGGCGAGGCCGAGGTCGTGTGGGGGCGGCGGCTCGATCCCGCGCGTATCGAGGTGCTGTCCATTCCGCTGCCGTCGTCGGGGCGGCGCTGGGGCGAGGTCGTGCTGCACGACGGGGTTCCGCACGGCGAGCGGACCATCGCCGCGGGGCACGCGTATCCCGTGTTCGACGAGATCGAGCTGTGGGCGCCGTCCCCCGTGCCGACCTGGGTGGTTCTGCTGGAGGCGGCCAGCGAGGCCGACAGGGACGCGTTGGAGCAGTTGGCTGCGGATGCGGGGTTCGCCGCGGAGGACTGGTCGTCTTCGGTGCGGTTGCTCTGTCGGATGTGCTCCGAGTCCCGGATGCCGTCCGACGAGGGCGACGGGGAGCATCTCGATCCGCATGATCACAGTGAGCCGGGGCATCCCGGGCCGCTCGGCCATCGGACCGACGGGCAGCTGTGGGTGCCGGAGCGGGAGTGCGGGGTGGCTGCGCCGGCCTCGCTGGTTCGGGGGTTGCTGGACGGGTGGGTTGCTGACAGTCCGGATTCGCGGGATTGGCGGGATCTCGAAGAGGTCTGCTGAGGACCGAGGCCGACTGCGGGTCCGTTGTGGCTGGTCGCGCAGTTCCCCGCGCCCCTGACGGGGCGCTCCCCGTACCCTGTATCAGCATCACACCCTCTTTTCTTGTGCAGGAAGGCATACGTCGGTCATGGCCCAGCAGGACACCGAGCAGCAGCACGCGGGCGTGCTCCCCGTGGACGACGAGGGGTTCGTCGTCGACACCGAGGACGCGGAGGAGCGGGAGCACGCCTGGCGTGAGCACGGCACCTCGCGGCCGATCACCGTCGTCGGGAACCCGGTACTGCACAAGGAGTGCAAGGACGTCACCGACTTCGGCGAGGAGCTCCAGCAGCTGATCGCGGACATGTTCGCCTCGCAGCGCACCGCCGAGGGCGTGGGCCTGGCCGCCAACCAGATCGGCGTCGACCTGAAGGTCTTCGTCTACGACTGCCAGGACGACCAGGGCGTCCGGCACGTGGGCGTGGTCTGCAACCCGAAGCTGGTCGACCTGCCCGCCGAGCAGCGCCGGCTGGACGACAGCAACGAGGGCTGTCTGTCGGTGCCGACGGCCTACGCACCGCTCGCCCGGCCCGACTACGCCGAGGTGACCGGTCAGGACGAGCAGGGCAACCCGATCAAGGTGCGCGGCACCGGCTACTTCGCCCGGTGTTTGCAGCACGAGACGGACCACCTGTACGGGTACCTCTACATCGACCGGCTCTCCAAGCGCGAACGCAAGGACGCGCTGCGGCAGATGGCCGAGAACGAGCCCCGCTACCCCGTGGTCGCGAACGACTGAAGCCGACCGGGGGCCACTGGAGCCCCACAACTCCCTTCCGTACGGCGCCTGTTCAGGATCCCCTTCCTGACCAGGCGCCGTTCGCATGTCCGTCGCACGTTCGATCGTATGCGTGCAGCCGGTGACCCATATTCAGTCACACAAGGGGACGTTCTCGGCACCGTGGGGTAGTGAATGGAGCAAATGCGTTCCCAGATCGGTCAGTTGTGGTGCTGAATGGAAGTGCGGGGATACGCAACGGCGCACGCCCGGCACGGCGGGAGGGGTGTGTGCAACTGGCGGCTGAGAGGGGTTTGTTCGTGCATGCTTTCTCGCACAGCACCACATCGACACCGACGGCGGTCGCGGTCCCACCATCGCTCTCTCTACCGGTGATCGAGGCAGCGTTTCCCAGGCAACTCCATCCGTATTGGCCCAGGCTCCAGGAGAAGACCCGCACCTGGCTACTGGAAAAAAGGCTCATGCCGGCGGACAAGGTGGAGGAATATGCCGACGGCTTGTGCTACACGGACCTCATGGCGGGCTACTACATTGGTGCCCCCGAGGACGTCCTCCAGGCGATTGCGGACTACAGTGCGTGGTTCTTCGTCTGGGACGACCGGCACGACCGCGACATCGTGCACGGCCGGCCGGCCGCTTGGCGGCGGCTGAGGTTCCGGTTGCATACGGCCCTCGATTCCCCCGAGGACCATCTGCACCACGAGGATCCCCTGGTCGCGGGGTTCGCGGACAGCATGGTGCGGTTGTACTCGTTCCTGCCCGAAACCTGGAACGCGCGGTTCGCCCGGCACTTCCACGCGGTGATCGAGGCGTACGACCGGGAATTCCGCAACCGTACCGAGGGAGTCGTCCCGACGGTCGAGGAATATCTCGCACTGCGCCGCCTCACTTTCGCGCACTGGATCTGGACGGATCTGCTGGAACCGAGCGCGGGCCAGGAACTGCCGGACACCGTGCGGAAACACCCGGTATATCGCCGGGCGGCCCTGCTGAGCCAGGAATTCGCCGCCTGGTACAACGACCTCTGTTCGTTGCCCAAGGAAATCGCAGGCGATGAGGTCCACAATCTCGGAATCAGTCTCATCAAGCATGAGGGGATGACACTGGAAGCGGCGATCGGGGAAGTGCGGCGACGCGTCGAAGGATGCATCTCCGAATTCCTGGTCGTCGAAAAGAAGGCCCTGCGTTTCGCCGACTGGCTCGACGACGGAACGGTGCGGGGAAAGGAATTGAGCGCCGCCGTGCGGGCCTGTGTCTGCAATATGCGGAACTGGTTCAGCACGGTCTATTGGTTCCACCACGAGTCCGGCCGCTACCGGGTCGACTCCTGGGACGACCGGTCCACGCCCCCGTACGTCAACAACGAAGCGGCAGGTGAGAAATGACCGTCGAGTCCGTGAAGCCCGAAGCCCCGGAACATGGGGCATCGGAGCTGCGTGAGCCGCCCCTCGCGGGCGGCGGGGTCCCCGGCCTCGGCCATGGCCTCAAGCTGGTCCGCGACCCGCTGGCCTTCATGGCCCGGCTGCGCGAGCACGGCGACGTCGTCCGGCTGAAGCTCGGCCCGAAGACGGTGTACGCCGTCACCACCCCGGCCCTCACCGGAGCGCTGGCGCTGAGCACCGGCTTCAAGATCGACGGCCCGCTGTGGGAGTCGCTCGAAGGCCTGCTCGGCAAGGAGGGCGTGGCCACCGCGAACGGCCCGCGGCACCGGCGCCAGCGCCGCACCATCCAGCCCGCCTTCCGGCTCGACGCCATCCCGGCGTACGGGCCGATCATGGAGGAGGAGGCGCATGGGCTGACAAAGCGCTGGCAGCCCGGCGAGACCATCGACTGCACCTCCGAGTCCTTCCGGATCGCGGTGCGGATCGCCGCCCGCTGTCTGCTGCGCGGCGATTACATGGACGAGCGGGCGGAACGACTGTGTGTCGCGCTCGCCACCGTGTTCCGTGGTATGTACCGGAGGATGGTCGTCCCGCTCGGGCCGCTCTACCGGCTGCCTCTGCCGCCCAACCGCAAATTCAACCGGGCGCTGGCCGATTTGCATCTCCTGGTCGACGAGATCGTCGCCGAACGCCGGGCATCTGGTCAAAGGCCGGACGATTTGCTGACGGCGTTGCTGGAGGCGAAGGACGACAATGGCGACCCCATCGGGGAACAGGAGATCCACGACCAGGTCGTCGCGATACTCACCCCCGGCAGCGAAACAGTGGCGTCCACGATCATGTGGCTGCTGCACATGCTCGCGGAACAACCCGAACACGCGGACAAGGTGAAGGCGGAGGTCGAATCCGTGACCGGCGGCCGGCCCGTCGCATTCGACGACGTCCGTAAGCTCAGGCACACCAACAATGTCGTCGTCGAAGCCATGCGTTTGCGACCGGCCGTATGGATATTGACGCGACGGGCGGTGACCGACACGGAACTCGGTGGCTACCGCATTCCGGCCGGGGCCGACATCGTGTACAGCCCGTACGCGATCCAGCGCGATCCGCTCTCCTACGGGCGCAACGAGGAGTTCGACCCGGACCGCTGGCTGCCCGAGCGGGTCAAGGACGTGCCCAAATACGCCATGAGCCCCTTCAGCGTCGGCAACCGCAAGTGCCCCAGCGACCACTTCTCGATGGCCCAGCTGACGCTGATCACGGCGGCACTGGCCACCAAGTACCGCTTCGAGCAGGTGCCCGGCTCCAAGGACGGCACCCGGGTGGGCATCACACTGCGCCCGCACCGACTGCTGCTGAGGCCCGTACCGAGGTGACGCGTCAGGCCGCTTCGGGGCCCCGGAATGTGCGCCGGTAGGCCTGCGGGGTCGTCCCGATCGACCGTACGAACTGATGGCGCAGCGCGGCCGCGGTACCGAACCCGGTGCGGGCCGCGATCGCGTCCACCGTCTCGTCCGTCGCCTCCAGCAACCGCTGGGCCAGCAGCACGCGCTGACGCAGGATCCAGCGGTAGGGAGTCGTGCCGGTCTCCTGCTGGAAGCGGCGGGCGAAGGTGCGCGGCGACATGTGCGCCCGCGCGGCGAGCTGCTCGACGGTGACCTCCTCGTCGAGGTGCTCCTCCATCCAGACCAGCACCTCGCCGACCGTGTCGCACTGCGACCGGGGCAGCGGCCGCTCGATGTACTGGGCCTGCCCGCCGTCCCGGTGCGGTGGTACGACCATGCGCCGGGCGATGGCGTTGGCGACCTCCGGCCCCTCGTCCTTGCGCACGATGTGCAGACAGGCGTCGATGCCGGCGGCCGTGCCCGCCGAGGTGATCACCGGGTCCTCGTCCACGTACAGCACATCGGGCTCGATGATCGCGCGCGGGAAGCGCCGGGCCAGCTCGTCCGCCTGCCGCCAGTGCACCGCGCACCGCCGCCCGTCGAGCAGCCCGGCGGCACCGAGGACGAAGACGCCGGAGCAGACGCTGAGCACCCGGGCACCCCGGTCCGTGGCCCTGACCAGGGCGTCGAGCAGCTCGTCCGGATAGTCCCGGCCGATGTAGTCGCTGCCCGCCGGTACGGCGATCAGGTCGGCCTCGTCGAGCCGCTCGAGCCCGTACGGCGTGGAGACCGTGAACCCGGGGACATGGGTGCGCAGCGCGGGGCCCTCCGCCGAGACGACCGCGAAGTCGTACACCGGCAGCCCTTCGTCGCTGCGGTCGAGGCCGAAGACCTCACAGACCACACCGAGTTCGAAGGGATGAACGCCGTCGAGCAGGGCGACGGCCACGTTTTTGAGCATGCTGCCAGTGTGCCACTGCCGCTGGCAGTAATTCGAGGGTGTCCGGCAGTCCTGCCACTGTCAGGAGTGTCTTGCCAGTACGAGACTTACCGCATGAACACATTCCTCGAACTCATGGCCCTCGTGATCCTCTTCTCCATGCTCGGCGGTCCGGCGCTCGTGGGGGCGATCCACGACCGCCGGATCGACCGACAACTGAGGGAGGCGGAACGTAAGACTCAGAAGTCCTCGTCCAGGTCGACGGTGCCCTCCACCGCCACCTGGTACGCCGAAGGACGCCGCTCGAAGAAGTTGGTGAGTTCCTGAACCCCCTGCAACTCCATGAAGGAGAAGGGGTTCTCGGAGCCGTACACCGGAGCGAAGCCGAGGCGGCTGAGCCGCTGGTCGGCGACGCACTCCAGGTACTGCCGCATCGATTCCGTGTTCATCCCCGGGAGGCCGTCACCACAGAGGTCGCGCGCGAACTGCAGCTCGGCCTCGACGGCCTCCCTCAGCATGTCGGTGACCTGCTGCTCAAGCTGGTCGTCGAAGAGCTCCGGCTCCTCCTTGCGGACCGTGTCGACCACGTCGAACGCGAAGGACATGTGCATCGTCTCGTCGCGGAACACCCAGTTGGTGCCGGTCGCCAGGCCGTGCAGCAGACCCCGGCTGCGGAACCAGTAGACGTACGCGAAGGCCCCGTAGAAGAACAGGCCCTCGATGCACGCGGCGAAGCAGATCAGGTTGAGCAGGAAGCGGCGCCGGTCGGCCTGTGTCTCCAGGCGGTCCAGCTTCTCGACCTCGTTGATCCACTTGAAGCAGAACCCGGCCTTCTCGCGGATGGACGGGATGTTCTCCACGGCGTCGAACGCGGCGGCCCTGTCCTCCGGATCGGGGAGGTAGGTGTCCAGCAGCGTCAGGTAGAACTGGACGTGGACGGCCTCCTCGAAGAGCTGACGGCTCAAGTACAGCCGCGCCTCGGGGGAGTTGATGTGCTTGTACAGCGTCAGCACCAGGTTGTTGGCGACGATCGAGTCACCCGTCGCGAAGAACGCCACCAGGCGGCCGATCAGATGCTGCTCGGCGGGCGTGAGCTTGGCGAGGTCGGTGACGTCCGAGTGGAGGTCGACCTCCTCGACGGTCCAGGTGTTCTTGATGGCGTCCCGGTAGCGCTCGTAGAAGTCGGGGTAGCGCATGGGGCGCAGGGTCAGCTCGAAGCCCGGGTCGAGGAGATGCTGGTTACGGGTGGTCATTACTGGCAGGCCTCGCAGGACTCGGGGTTTTCCAGGGAGCAGGCGACGGCTTCTTCTGCGGCCGCCTGAACGGGGACAGTGGCTTGTGCGGCACGGGCGATCCGGGTCGCCGGGCGCGAGCGCAGGTAGTACGTCGTCTTCAGCCCGGACTTCCAGGCGTACGCGTACATCGAGGAGAGCTTGCCGATGGTCGGCGTCTCCAAGAAGAGGTTCAGGGACTGGGACTGGTCCAGGAACGGGGTCCGGGCGGCGGCCATGTCGATCAGTCCGCGCTGCGGGATCTCCCACGCCGTGCGGTAGAGCCGTCGTACGTCCCCGGGGATCCAGGCGAAGTCCTGCACCGAGCCGTTCGCCTCACGCAGCGCCTCGCGGGTGCGGGCGTCCCAGACGCCGAGCGCCTTCAGCTCCTGCACCAGATAGGAGTTGACCTGGAGGAACTCGCCCGACAGCGTCTCCCGCTTGAACAGGTTGGAGACCTGCGGCTCGATGCACTCGTACACGCCGGCGATGGACGCGATGGTCGCGGTGGGCGCGATGGCCAGGAGCAGCGAGTTGCGCAGGCCGACTTCGGCGATGCGTTCCCGCAGGGCCGCCCAGCGCTCGGGCCAGGTCAGCTCGACGTCGTAGTGGTCGGGGTGCAGGACACCCTTGGCGGTACGGGTCTTCTGCCAGGCGGGGAGGGGCCCGTTGCGCTCGGCGAGGTCGGCGGAGGCCTCGTACGAAGCCAGCATGATGCGCTCGGCGATACGGGTGGACAGGGCCTTGGCCTCGGGTGAGTCGAAGGGCAGGCGCAGCTTGAAGAAGACGTCCTGGAGGCCCATCGCGCCGAGCCCGACGGGGCGCCACTTGGCGTTGGAGCGGCCCGCCTGCTCGGTCGGGTAGAAGTTGATGTCGACGACGCGGTCGAGGAAGGTGACGGCGGTGCGGACCGCCTCGTCCAGCCGCTCCCAGTCGATGTCCCCGTTGTTCACGAACGCGCCGAGGTTGACCGACCCCAGGTTGCACACCGCCGTCTCGCCGTCGTCCGTGACCTCCAGGATCTCCGTGCAGAGGTTGGAGGAGTGGACGACATGGCCGGGCTCGGCGGTCTGGTTGGCGGTGCGGTTGGCGGCGTCCTTGAAGGTCATCCAGCCGTTGCCGGTCTGCGCGAGGGTACGCATCATGCGGCCGTACAGGTCACGGGCCGGGATGGTCTTGCGCGCGAGCCCTGCGGCCTCCGCCTTCCGATACGCGGCGTCGAACTCCTCGCCCCACAGGTCGGCCAGTTCGGGCACGTCGGCGGGGGAGAAGAGGGACCACACCCCGTCCGCGTTCACCCGGCGCATGAACTCGTCCGGGACCCAGTGCGCGAGGTTCAGATTGTGCGTACGGCGGGCGTCCTCACCGGTGTTGTCGCGCAGCTCCAGGAACTCCTCGATGTCGGAGTGCCAGGTCTCCAGGTACACCGCCGCCGCGCCCTTGCGCCGGCCGCCCTGGTTCACGGCGGCGACCGAGGCGTCCAGGGTCTTCAGGAACGGGACGATGCCGTTGGAGTGCCCGTTCGTGCCGCGGATCAGTGAACCGCGGGAGCGGATGCGGGAGTAGGCGATGCCGATGCCGCCCGCGTGCTTCGAGAGACGGGCCACCTGGTGGTAGCGGTCGTAGATGGAGTCCAGCTCGTCCTTGGGGGAGTCGAGGAGGTAGCAGGACGACATCTGGGGGTGCCGGGTGCCGGAGTTGAAGAGGGTGGGGGAGGAGGGGAGGTAGTCCAGGCGGCTCATCAGCGCGTAGAGCGCGGCGACCTCGTCGACGGAGCGGACCGTGTCGTCCTCGGCGAGACCGGCGGCTACGCGCAGCAGGAAGTGCTGGGGCGTCTCGATCACCTTGCGGGTGATCGGGTGCCGGAGGAGGTAGCGGGAGTGGAGCGTGCGGAGGCCGAAGTAGCCGAAGCGGTCGTCGGCCTCACGGTCGATCAGGTGGTCCAGGCGGGCCGTGTACAGCCGTACGAACTCGGCGGTGCGGTCGGCGATGAGGCCCTCGCGGTGACCGACGGCGACCGACTCGGAGAACGACGTGACGCCCTGCGAGGCTGCCTCGGCGGCGATGCTGATCGTCAGGAGACGGGCGGCCAGCCGGGAGTACGCGGGGTCCTCCGAGATGAGGCCGGCCGCGGCATCGGTGGCCAGCTCGCGCAACTCCGACTCGTCCGCCCGGGCCGACTTGCCGCGCAGCGCGGCGGCGGCGACCCGGCCGGGGTCGGCGTCGGGGAGGTCGGCGGTCAGCTCGGTCAGGGTCCGCAGCAGTGCGGTTCCCGGTCCGTCGGTGTCCTGGATCGCTGAGGCCGGTTCGGCTGGCGCGATGGTCACGTGGGGCTCTCCCTCGCTCGGCACGGGGCCTTGCGGAGGGCAGGGGGCAGCACACGAGCGCACATGGCGTCGCGCCCACCGGCCCATTCCACGAGGCCCGGACGTCGGGCGCACCGGCCGAGTGGCCGGGCGCGCTGTCGGCAGGTCCTCGGACTGACTCCCATACGTGTATGAACACGCATGAGTACACCGTTGCGGGACAGTTCCGGATTCGCACCGGATTCCCCTGCGGCGACAGCGAGCATGAGCATACATCTTGTGCCGGGCGGGAGTAGCACCCCCATATGTTGTGTCGCCATCGGCTTCAGAGCGTCAACTCATAAGTGAGGAGAGTGAACTCGGGCTGCTCCGGGATCGGGTTCCAGTCGCGTTCCGGGGCGCGGGTGAAGCCGAGGCGCTCGTAGATGCGGTGGGCGGCGAGCATGGTGCGCTGGGTCGACAGGACGACGGCGGTGCGCTCCGCGGTCCTCGCCCGGTCGACGCAGGCTCGCACGAGGGCTTCTCCGGCGCCTCTGCCGCGGGCCGCCCGGGCTACGGCGAGCATGCGGATCTCCGCCTCTCCGGGGCGGGCGAGTTCGGCCATGGGGCCGGGGGAGGGGACGAAGGTGACTCCGCCCAGGAGTTGGTCGCCCTGTGTGGCCACGAGGACGTCGGCCGCGGCGGCGCGCTTCGCGATGTCTTTCAGTTCGCTCAGGTACGAGTCGCTCTCGCCGAAGGCCAGGAGGCCGTCCTGGAGGTAGGCCTGGGCTGTGATGTCGCCGAGGGTTTCGTATTCGGTGGGTTCTACGGGCCGGATCACTATGTCCATGCAGGTGAGTGTGCATGAAGAGCGGGCCGCCGTAGTGCTTGATTTCGGCGGCCCGCTGCGGGTTCGTCGTGGCTGGTCGCGCAGTTCCCCGCGCCCCTAATGGGGCGCTGCAGCCGCCGTCGCCGGGGGCAGTTCCGTCTTGACTCCCGGGTCGCCTGCCTCGCCCGTGTAGTCCGCCGGGCTTGTCTCGTCCACGCCCTCGGGGGCCTTCATCGCCTTCAGTGCGAAGGTGAGGACGACCGTCACGACCAGGTTGAGGACGAACGCCGTCAGGCCGATGTAGCCGATCTCGCCGATGCCGGGGATCTCCTTGTTGGAGCCGCCGAAGTGGTCCTGGGTCGGGGAGGCGACGCCGTACGCGGCGACTGTGCCGTAGATCATGCCGACCGCCCAGCCGGCGAGCAGGGCCCAGCGGTGGAACCAGCGGGTGAAGAGGCCGCCGACCAGGGCCGGGAAGGTCTGGAGGATCCAGATGCCGCCGAGGAGCTGGAAGTTGATCGCGACCGTCTTGTCCATGGTCAGGACGAAGACCAGCGCGCCCACCTTCACGAGCAGGGACACCAGCTTGGAGACCTTGGTCTCCTGCGCCGGCGTGGCGTCCGGCTTGATGAAGTCCTTGTAGATGTTGCGGGTGAAGAGGTTGGCCGCCGCGATGGACATGATCGCCGCCGGCACCAGCGCGCCGATGCCGATCGCCGCGAAGGCCACACCCGCGAACCAGTCGGGGAACATGGTCTCGAACAGCTGCGGGATCGCCAACTGGCCGTTCTCCACCTTGATTCCTGCCGCGATCGCCATGAAGCCCAGCAGGCCGAGCAGGCCGAGCATCAGCGAGTACAGCGGCAGGATCGTGGAGTTGCGGCGGATGACGTCACGGCTGCGGCTGGAGAGCACGGCCGTCACCGAGTGCGGGTACATGAACAGTGCGAGGGCCGAGCCGAGGGCCAGGGTCGCGTACGTCCACTGGTTCGCGTCACCCGGGACCGTCGCACCGCGTGGCGCGCCCGTCGCCGGGTTGGTCTGGCTGAACGCGGCGCTCGCCTTGGCGAAGATGTCGTCGAAGCCGCCCAGCTTGATCGGGATGTAGATGACCGCGACCGCGATGACGATGTAGATCAGCGCGTCCTTCACGAACGCGATCAGCGCCGGGGCCCGCAGACCCGAGGAGTACGTGTACGCGGCCAGCACGCCGAAGGCGATCAGCAGCGGCAGGTCCTTGATGAACCAGTTGGTGTCCTCGCCGCCGCCGACGCCCATCACGTCCAGCACAGCCTGGATGCCGACCAGTTGGAGCGCTATGTACGGCATCGTGGCGAGGATGCCGGTGACGGCGACCGCCAGCGACAGCGCCTTGGAGTCGAAGCGGCCCCGGACGAAGTCCGACGTGGTGACGTAGCCGTGCTTGTGCGAGACCGACCACAGCCGCGGCAGGAAGACGAACATCATCGGGTAGATGAGGATCGTGTAGGGCACCGCGAAGAAGCCGGCCGCGCCCGCCGCGTAGATCGCCGCCGGTACGGCGACGAAGGTGTACGCCGTGTACAGGTCGCCGCCTAGCAGGAACCAGGTGATCCAGGTGCCGAACGAGCGCCCGCCCAGGCCCCATTCGTCCAGGGTCTGCTCGTTCTCGGCCCTGCGCCAGCGCGAGGCCATGAAGCCCATGACCGTGACGGCCACGAAGAAGAGGATGAAGACGGCGAGTGCGACGCCGTTCACGCCGTCCTTCACTTTCCGGCACCCCCCTTGCGTGCCTGCTGGTCACGCTGCCACAGCTTGTACGCGACCATCGTCAGCACGGTGGAGATGACCACCCAGGCCATCTGGTACCAGTAGAAGAACGGGATGCCGATGAAGGCCGGGTCCTCCTTCGCGTACGAACCCACCCACAACATCGCCACGAAGGGCGCGAATAGGCAGAGCGCGATGACGACCCTGGCGGGTGTCACCGTCCCTCTGTTCACTTCCGATGTTTGTGACATCCCGCGGCTCCGTCCCCTCACTGATCACCTGTGTAACGCGCAGGCAATCTAGGTCACGGTGTCGCGAAAGCGGAAGTCCCCGTCCGCATTCCGGGCGCGATCCTCACCAGACGTCCCCACCAGGCATTCTCAGCAGCAGCGGAAACCCTGCCGCGGATCCTCCTCCTGCCGGTCCGTACGCATCCGCTCGAAGTCACGCCGGGACGGCACCTCGGCCTGAGGGTGGTCCTTTCGTATGTGCGCGACATACCGGTCGTACGCCGACTCGTCGGTCAACTCCCGCACGTACCAGCGCACACCCCTAAGAGCCCGTGCCACTGCCGACCGCATCGCGCTCCTCCTCCTTCTCCTCCCGGGTCGGGATCAGCCCGGCCGGGGCGACGAGCTTGGACTCGACGTACGGTGCCTCGCTCAGCGTGGACAGGGCCGGGCGGCGGACATGACGGACGCAGACGCGGGTCGCGTCGACGATCACGACGACGATCAGGATCGCCAGGATCGCGGTGAGGACGCCGTCCACCGTGGAGTTGGTGACCACGGTGCGCATGTCGTCCATGGACTTGGCGGGCGCCAGCACCTCGCCCCGGTCGATGGCGTCCTGGAACACCTGGCGCTGCTTGAAGAAGCCGACCTTCGGATCGGACGAGAACACCTTCTGCCAGCTGGCGGTCAGCGTGACCGTCGCGTCCCAGGCGAGCGGAACCCCGGTGATCCAGGCCCACTTGAGACGCCCGGACTTCACCAGCAGGGTCGTGCAGACGGCCAGGGCGACGGCGGCCAGCAGCTGGTTGGAGATGCCGAAGATCGGGAAGAGCTGGTTGATTCCGCCGAGGGGTTCATGGACGCCGACCCACAGGAAGTAGCCCCACAGCCCGCACACGATGCCGCTGGTGATGACCAGGCCGGGCTTCCAGCTGATGTTCTTGAACGGCCGGTAGATGTTGCCGAGGGTGTCCTGGAGCATGAAGCGGCCCACGCGCGTGCCGGCGTCCAGCGCGGTCAGGATGAACAGCGCCTCGAACATGATCGCGAAGTGATACCAGAAGGCCTTGAGGCCCCCGCCGGTCACCTCGGAGAAGATCTGCGAGACCCCGACGGCGAGCGTGGGTGCGCCGCCGGTGCGGGACAGCAGCGTCGACTCCTCCACGTCCTGGGCCGCCTTGGCGAGTTCGGCGGGGGTGATCTGGTAGCCCCAACTGCCCACCACCTGCGAGGCGTTCTCCACGGTCGTGCCGATGACGCCGGACGGCGCGTTCATCGCGAAGTACAGGCCCGGGTCGATGATGCTCGCCGCCACCAGCGCCATGATCGCGACCGACGACTCCATCAGCATGGAGCCGTAGCCGATCATCCGGACCTGCGTCTCCTTCTGGATCATCTTCGGCGTCGTACCGGACGAGATGAGCGAGTGGAAGCCGGAGAGGGCACCGCAGGCGATCGTGATGAAGACGAACGGGAACAGCGAACCCGCGAACACCGGCCCGTCACCGCGCGAGGCGAAGTCGGTGACCGCCGGCATCTTCAGCGTCGGCAACGCGATCACGACGCCGAGCGCCAGCAGCAGGATGGTGCCGATCTTCATGAAGGTAGAGAGGTAGTCGCGGGGCGCGAGCAGCATCCACACCGGCAGGATCGAAGCGATGAAGCCGTACGCCACCAGCCAGATGACCAGCGTGGACGGCGCGAGGGTGAAGGTGTCGGCCCAGGACGACTCGGCGACCCAGCGGCCCGCGACCAGCGCGAACAGCAGCAGCGCGACGCCGATGAGGGAGACCTCGGCCACCCGGCCCGGACGCAGCACCCGCAGATAGAAGCCCATCAGCAGCGCGATCGGGATCGTCATCGCGATGGAGAAGGTGCCCCACGGGGACTGCGCGAGGGCGTTGACGATGACCAGCGCCAGCACCCCGAGCAGGATGATCATGATGGCGAAGGCGGCCAGCAGCGCCGCCGCACCGCCGAACGGGCCGATCTCCTCCCGCGCCATCTGGCCCAGCGACCTGCCGTCCCGCCGCGTGGAGAAGAACAGCACCACCATGTCCTGGACCGCGCCCGCGAAGATGACGCCCACGATGATCCAGATCGTGCCCGGCAGATAGCCCATCTGCGCCGCGAGCACCGGCCCGACCAGCGGTCCGGCGCCCGCGATCGCGGCGAAGTGGTGGCCCAGCAGGACCCGGCGGTCGGTGGGATGGAAGTCGATGCCGTTGTTCAGCCGCTCCGCCGGAGTGGCCCGGGTCTTGTCGACCTTCAGGACCTTGTACGCGATGAACTTGGCGTAGAAGCGGTAGCCGATCGCGTACGAGCCGAGGGCCGCCGCGACCATCCAGGCGGCGGACACGTCCTCGCCCCTGGCCAGCGCGAGCACGGCCCAGCCGATGGCTCCGACCAGCGCGACAAGACTCCAGATGACGATCGTTCGAACGTTCGCGGTGCGCACCGGCTCGCCCTCCCGTCCATGCGATGACGGGAGGACCGTAGAACAGGAATGTGATCTGCGCTACACCGCGTGCAGGTGTTCGCTCTACGAACGGGCCCTATTCCTGCGGCCGCTTCAGTCGGGCGACGAACTTGTAGCGGTCCCCCCGGTACACCGAGCGCACCCACTCCACCGGTTGTCCCTCCCGGTCCAGCGAGTGGCGGGACAGCATCAGCATCGGCAGGCCGACGTCGGTGCCGAGCAGGCCGGCCTCGCGGGGGGTGGCCAGCGAGGTCTCGATGGTCTCCTCGGCCTCGGCGAGATGGACGTCGTAGACCTCGGCGAGGGCGGTGTAGAGCGAGGTGTACCTCACCAGGCTGCGCCTGAGTGCCGGGAAGCGCTTGGCGCTCAGGTGGGTCGTCTCGATCGCCATCGGCTCGCCGTTGGCCATGCGCAGCCGCTCGATCCGCAGCACCCGGCCGCCGGCCGTGATGTCGAGCAGTTCGGCGAGGCGGTCGTCGGCGGTGATGTAGCCGATGTCGAGGAGCTGCGAGGTGGGTTCGAGGCCCTGGGCGCGCATGTCCTCGGTGTACGAGGTGAGTTGGAGCGCCTGCGAGACCTTGGGCTTGGCGACGAAGGTGCCCTTGCCCTGGATCCGCTCCAGACGGCCCTCGACGACCAGCTCCTGGAGTGCCTGGCGCACGGTGGTGCGCGAGGTGTCGAACTCCGCGGCGAGGGTGCGCTCGGGCGGGACCGGGGTGCCGGGCGGCAGCGTCTCCGTCATGTCGAGCAGATGCTTCTTCAGGCGGTAGTACTTGGGCACGCGCGCGGTACGGACGGTGGCCCCACCCTCGTTCTCCGCACTGCTGACGTCGGTGCTCATGCTCTGCCTTCCCGGCTCCGGATGCGGGTCACATCGTGATCCCCTCTGTATACCGTCGCCGCCTCTTTTGGTCTAGTCCACAGAGGTAAGTGGTCTAGCGGACGACAGTACTCCGCGCGCGCTCATTTCGCTGTCTTCTTACTTAAAGGTTCCTGCATATGTAGGTCGCATAACGGCTGGTCGGAGGCGTTTCGAACACTCTTGACAGGCGTGTTGGTCTGGTCCAGGCTCCCGGTACTGGTCTACACCATTGGTCCAGTCCCGGCCCCGATGGCGGTACGGGGGGGCATCCCTGAGGAGGGTGGCGTGAAGCGCAAGCTGATAGCCGCGATCGGTATCGCGGGCATGATGGTGTCCCTCGCGGCGTGCGGGGACAGTGACAGCGGGGGTTCGGACAACACCGGCGCGGACGCCAAGGAGCTGACTGTCTGGCTCACCGTCGACGCGCAGAACAACTGGCCCGAGCTGGTGAAGGCCGCGGACGACGCGATCAAGAAGAAGCACCCCGGCATCAAGATCAACCACGAGTACTACGGCTGGCCCGACAAGAACGCCAAGCTCGACGCCGTCCTCGCCACCGACAAGGCCCCCGACGTGGTCGAGATGGGCAACACCGAGATGCTCGGCTACATGGTCAAGGGCGCCTTCGCCCCCGTCGACCCGGCCAAGTTCGACAACGCGGACGCCTGGCTGGACGGCCTCAAGGCCTCGGTGACGTACGAGGGCAAGACCTACGGCGTTCCGTACTACGCCGGCGGCCGGGTCGCCAACTGGCGCAAGGACGTGGCGGCTTCGGTGGGCGTGAAGTCCGCGCCGAAGACGTACGAGGAGCTGACCTCCGCCCTGGACAAGATCCAGAAGGAGGAGGGCGACAAGTTCAGCGCCTGGTACCAGCCCACCCGTGACTGGTACGCGGCCATGTCCTTCGTCTACGACGCCGGCGGCTCCATCGCCGAGGAGTCCGGCGGTCAGTGGAAGGCCAACCTCTCCTCGCCCGAGTCGGTCAAGGGCCTGGAGGAGTTCAAGAACGTCGTCGACTCGTACATGCACGGCGACAAGACCAAGGACGAGTCCGACCGTTACATCGTCTACGGCCAGGGCAAGTCCGCCATGATCTTCGGTGCGGCCTGGGAGGGCGCGACCTCCGAGGACCCGAAGAACGACAAGACCGGCAAGCTCAAGGGCAACCTCGAGAGCTTCGTGATGCCCGGCCCGTCCGGCAAGAACCTCCCCGTCTTCCTGGGCGGCTCCGACCTCGCCGTCCCGGTGAAGTCGGACGCGCAGGCGGTCGCAGCCGAGTGGATCAACGCCTTCGCGGGCGCCTCCGGCCAGAAGGGCCTGATCGCCAAGGGCAACCTGCCCAACAACAAGACCGACCTCGCCACCCTCAAGGACGACCCGGCGACGGCCGTCCCGGCCACCGCCGCCGAGTCCAACTGGTTCGTCCCGATGGCGCCGGGCTGGGGCCAGGTCGAGAAGGCCCAGATCCTGCAGACCATGCTGCAGAGCATCGGCACCGGCAAGAAGACGGTCGAGGCCGCCGCGAAGGAAGCGGACGCCGCGATCGACAAGGTCATCAACACCAAGTGACCTGAGGCAGGGCCCCGTTGACCCCGGGGGGATTTCCGGGGGCGGGGCCCTGCTTCCCGTACGCACTTACCGGTACGGGCCTTCGCTTTCGTACGACCTGAGGGACCGCTGAGGAGCGCGCGATGAGTGCCGCAGACACCACCACCCCTGCCAAGGTGCCGCCGCGGCGGCAGTCGCCCCCACCACCGGCTGTCGCGAAGCAGCCACCGAAAGGCCGGACGACGGCGGGTGGCCGCGGCCTGCCCTGGCTGCTGCTCGCCCCCTGCCTCCTCATCCTCGCGCTCGTCCTCGGCTACCCCCTGGTCCGTCTGGTCACCCTCTCCTTCCAGGAGTTCGGCCAGTCCCAGCTGTGGGGCTTCCAGCCGGCGAAGTCGGTCGGGCTCGACAACTTCACCAAGGTGCTGGGCGACAGCCAGTTCTGGACGGTCGTCGTACGGACGATCGTCTTCGCGGCCGGCTGCGTGATCTTCACGATGGTCATCGGCATGCTGATCGCGCTGCTCCTCCAGCGGGTCTCCGGCTGGGTGAAGACCCTGATCAACATCGCCCTGGTGGCGAGTTGGGGCATGCCGATCATCGTGGCGACCACGGTCTTCAAGTGGCTGTTCGACGCGGACTACGGCATCCTCAACGCGCTGCTCAGCAAGTTGCCCGGCGTGGAGATGATCGGCCACAACTGGTTCGCGAGCGGACCTGAAGGCCTCGCGGTGATCATGCTGCTGGTGGTGTGGGGGGCCGTGCCCTTCGTGGTCATCACGCTGAGCGCCGGTCTGACCCAGGTCCCCAAGGAGATGGAGGAGGCGGCCCGGCTGGACGGCGCGGGCGCCTGGGGCGTGTTCCGTTACGTCACGCTCCCCATCCTCAAGCCGATCATCGTGATGCTGACGACCCTGTCGGTCATCTGGGACATGGGCGTCTTCCCGCAGGTCTTCGTGATGCGCAACGGCCATCCCGAGGCCGAGTTCCAGATCCTCACCACCTACTCGTACGACCGTGCCTTCGTGGTCAACGACTACGCGCAGGGCTCGGCGATCGCCCTGCTCACCGTGGTGCTGCTGCTGGGTGTCGTGGCCGTCTACATGCGCCAGATGCTGAAGATCGGAGAGGTCGAATGAGCACCGTGGTCCCTCAGGCCCCCCGGAAGTCCAAGGCGGGCTGGAACCTCCTGGGCCTCCTCGTCTTCCTCACCGCGGGCTTCCCCGTCTACTGGATGCTGAACACGGCGTTCAAGCCGGAGAAGGACGCCATCGACCCGGACCCGAGTCTGTGGCCGACCGCCCTGACCTTCTCCAACTTCGGCCGGGCGCTGGACATCGCGGACTTCTGGGGCCCGGTCGGCCGCAGCCTGATCGTGTCGCTGGCGGTGGTCGTGATCGGCATGGTCGTAGGCCTGCTGGCCGCGTTGGCGATCTCCCGGTTCGCCTTCCGCGGCCGCAAGATCGTGATCGTCGGCATCCTGGCGGTCCAGATGGTCCCGCTGGTCGCCATGATCATCCCGGTCTTCCTGCTGCTCAACGACCTTGGTCAGTACGACAGGCTGAGCGGCCTGATCATCACGTACCTGACCTTCATCCTCCCCTTCACGGTGTGGACCCTGCGCGGCTTCATCGTCAACATCCCGAGGGAACTGGAGGAGGCGGCGATGGTCGACGGCTGCACCCGCACCGGCGCCTTCGTCCGGGTCGTCTTCCCGCTGCTGGCTCCGGGCATGGTCGCCACCTCGGTCTACGGCTTCATCCAGGCCTGGAACGAGTACCTCTACGCCCTGATGCTGCTCAGCCAGAACAACCAGACCGCGACCGTGTGGCTCAGCAACTTCAGCACCAAGCACGGCACCGAGTTCGCCCCGATGATGGCCGGCGCCACGATGATGGCCGTGCCGATCGTCGTCCTGTTCCTGCTCGTCCAGCGCAAGATGGCCGCGGGTCTGACCGCGGGCGCCGTGAAGGGATAACGCCACCCGATGACGACATTCGCCAGCGGCACAGACACCCTGACGCGCGATGCGCTGACCGTCCTCCAGCCCGGCTTCCCGGGCACCACCGCCCCCGACTGGCTGCTGCGCCGCCTCGGCGAGGGCCTGGCCTCCGTCGGCCTGTTCGGCCGCAACATCGCCTCCCCCGACCAACTGGCCGCACTCACCGCCCAGTTGCGCACCGAACGCGATGACGTACTGGTCGCGATCGACGAGGAGGGCGGTGATGTCACCCGCCTGGAGGTGAGGACCGGTTCCTCCTTCCCCGGCAACCATGCGCTGGGCGCGGTCGACGACGTCTCGCTCACCGAGCAGGTGGCGTACGAACTCGGCCGCCGTCTCGCCGAGTGCGGGGTGAACCTCAACTGGGCCCCGTCCGCGGACGTGAACTCCAACCCCTCCAACCCGGTCATCGGCGTCCGCTCCTTCGGCGCCGACACGGACCTGGTCGCCCGCCACACCGCCGCCTACGTCACCGGCCTCCAGTCGTCCGGGGTGGCCGCCTGCACCAAGCACTTCCCGGGCCACGGCGACACCGCGGTCGACTCCCACCACGCGATGCCCCGCATCGACGCCGACGCCTCGGTGCTGTCGTCCCGCGAACTCTCCCCGTTCCGCGCCGCCATCGCCGCCGGCACCCGCGCGGTGATGAGCGCCCACATCCTGGTCCCGGCCCTGGACCCGGACCGCCCGGCCACCCTGTCCCGCCCGGTCCTGACGGAGCTGCTGCGCGGCCGGCTCGGCTACGACGGCCTCATCGTCACCGACGGCATGGAGATGCAGGCCATCGCCGCCACCTACGGCATCGAACGCGGCAGCGTCCTCGCCATCGCCGCCGGCGCCGACGCGATCTGCGTGGGCGGCGGCCTCGCGGACGACGAGACGGTACGCCGCCTGCGCGACGCCCTCATCTCAGCCGTCCGCTCGGGCGAACTCTCCGAGGAACGCCTGGCGGACGCGGCGGAACGCGTACGCGCGCTGGCCCACTGGACGTCCGAAGCCCCGACGAACACGGGCGAGCCCCGAACGGACATCGGCCTCATCGCGGCCCGCCGCGCCCTGAGAGTGACGGCCGAGGAGCCCTACGCCCCCCTGACCAAGGCCCCCTACGTCGCCGCCTTCACCCCGGTCGCGAACATAGCCGTCGGCGACGAAACCCCCTGGGGCGTCGCCGCGGAACTGACCCGCCTGCTCCCCGGCACGGAGACGGGCAGCTTCACCGGCGACGAGGCAGGCCCCAAGGCCCTCGCCGCAGCGAACGGCCACCGCATCGTCGCCGTCGTCCGCGACGAACACCGCCACACCTGGATGTCAGCGGCCCTCGACACGGTGCTACGGGAACGCCCCGACACGATCGTGGTCGAGATGGGCGTGCCCCAGGCGCCCCCGAGGGGCGCGCTCCACATCGCGACGCACGGGGCGGCACGGGTGTGTGGACGGGCGGCGGCGGAGGTCATAGCGGGCGAGTGAGGGGTACGAGGACGAAGGCGCCGGTCCCTGTCCAGGGACCGGCGCCTTGAACGTGGCCAGGGGCGCGGGGCTGTATCAATTTGCGGCTCCGCCGCGTGGGCGCGACCAGCCACAACGAACCCGCAGCCGACACTGAAACAGAACCCCGCAGACGCCTAGATCCCCTGCCACTCCGGCTTGTTGGCAAACGTATGCCGAAAGTAATCCCCCAGCTTCAACTTCGACGCAGCCCCCTCATCCACAACAACCGTCGCATGCGGATGCAACTGCAACGCCGAGGCAGGACACACCGCAGCAACCGGCCCTTCCACCGTCGCCGCCACCGCATCGGCCTTCCCCTCACCCGTGGCGAGCAACACCAGATGCCGAGCCTCAAGGATCGTTCCGATCCCCTGAGTGATGACGTGATGCGGCACCTGCTCGATGTCCCCGTCAAAGAACCGCGCGTTGTCCACCCGCGTCTGCTCGGTCAACGTCTTGATCCGAGTCCGTGAGGCCAGCGACGAGCACGGCTCGTTGAACCCGATGTGCCCGTCCGTCCCGATCCCGAGCAACTGCAGATCCACCCCACCGGCGGCGCCCAACGCAGCGTCATACGCCTCGCACGCCCCCTGCACGTCCTCAGCCGTACCGTCCGGCCCCATGAACGCGTCCATCCCGAGCCCCAGCGGCTCCAGCACCTCCCGCCGCAGCACCGAACGGTACGACTCCGGATGCTCGGCCGGCAGCCCCACGTACTCGTCGAGCTGGGCGATCCGCGCCCGAGAGGCATCCACGGCACCGGACTTCACCTTGGCGGCCAGCGCCTCATAGATGGGCAGCGGCGTCGACCCGGTGGCCACGCCGAGCAGGGCATCGGGCTTGCGCCGCAGGAGCTGCGCCATGGCCTCGGCGATCAGTTCGCCACCCGCCTTGGCGTCCGGAACGATGACAACTTCCACGCTGGGCCTGCCGATCTGAGAAGAGGGGCTCTGGGGGACCCGTAGGGGCTATGTGGTTTAGACCAATCTAACAGAGACGGGCCTTGCGCCCCAGGTGAAAAGGGGCATCCGCACCACCACAATCCCTCCCGCATGTTGACACGATCCGGCGCAACAGCGGTCGTCCCTCAGGTCAGCGAACCCCCCGTCGCATCCACCCAGCTCCCGGTCACCCACCGTCCTCCCCCGGACGCCAGAAACGCGACCACCTCCGCCACATCGGCCGTCTCGCCCACCCGGCCCAGCGCGGATATCGCCGCTGCCTCGCCCCACGCCTCCTCGCTCGCATGCAGCAGCTCATACGTGTTGTCGGTGGCGATGATCCCCGGCGCCACCGAGTTCACCGTGATGTTCCGCGAGCCCAGCACCTTCGACAGGTCGCGGGAGAAGACATCGAGGGCGCCCTTCGTCATGGCGTACGCCATGTTGTTCGGCATCACCGCGGTCCGGGCCAGTCCCGACGAGATGTTGATGACCCGTCCGCCGTCGCGCAGTCGCGCCAGGCCGTGCTTGGCGATGAAGAACGGTGCCTTCACATTGACCGCGAAGACCCGGTCGTACTCCTCCTCCTCGATCTCCCCGATCGGCCGGGACACACCGATCCCGGCGTTGTTCACCAGGATGTCCAGCCCGTCCGCGTGCCGGTCGAACTCCTCCCACAGTGCCTCCGCGTCCCCCGGCAGCCCCAGCTCGGTGCCGATCGCGAACGCTGAGCCGCCCGCCGCCTCGATCGCGGCGACCGTCTCCTTCGCGGCCGCCTCGCTCCTGCCGTAGTGCACCGCGACCCGCGCCCCCTCGCGCCCCAGCCGCTCGGCGATCCCGCGCCCGATTCCCCTGCTCGCCCCCGTCACCAGTGCCGTCCTGCCGGCAAGCACGCCCATGTCGGCGCCCCCTCTCATTTGTCTAGTGGTCGCTACAAAAAGACCGTACAACACCCCACCGACATTTCTCTAGCACCCGCTATAAAATGAACCCCATGGTGGGAACCGAGACGACCGGCGAGCAGGGGAGGGCGAAGGGCAGGGCGCGTGGCCGCCCCCGCTCCTTCGACCGGGAAACCGCGCTGGAGAAGGCGATCATGGCCTTCTGGGAGCACGGCTATGAGGCGACCTCCGTCTCCGACCTCACCCGCGTGATGGGCATCGGCGCCCCGAGCCTGTACGCGGCGTTCGGCGACAAGCAGGCGCTCTTCGCGGAGGTCGTCAGCGAGTACGGCACGCGGTACGGCGCCTTCGGTGACCGCGCCCTCGCCGAGGAACCCACCGCCCGGGCGGCCGTCGCGCGCATGCTGCGGGAAGCCGCCGCGACATACACGGCACCCGGCCTCCCGCACGGCTGTCTCGTCGTCCATGCGGCGACCAACTGCAGTAACCCCGAGGTGGAGGCGTCCCTGCGCGACCGGCGCAACGCCAACATCGCCGCCTTCGAGCGCCGTATCAGAGCGGGCATCGCCGCAGGTGAACTCCCGGCCGACACCGACGCCGCCGCGCTCGCCCGGCACACGGGCGCGGTGATCCAGGGCATGTCCCAGCAGGCGCGCGACGGCGCGAGCCGGGAGGAGCTGGAAGCGCTCGCGGAAATTGCCATGGCCATCTGGCCCCGCGCGTAGCCCGAGCGGGTTAGGCTGCGAAGCGCCAACAACGCACAGGGTTCAACAACAAAACAGCTCCCGATGCATGGACACGTCTAGTGGTCTAGTCCACAATGCGTAGGGAAGCTCAAGCGCGTATCAAGCACGGCGCGCTTCACTAGAGCCTCCGTCTTCCCCGCACAGGAAGGCGGACCGAGGAACCGGAGCTCTCTGCCCTGACTGCCCCGGCTCCTCACCCTTCGGCCGACCGGGACCGCACACCCCGCGGCCGATGCTGCTCCGGGCTGCGGTGCCGGGAGGGTTGAGGGTCCCTCTCAGGCGCCGCGGCCCGCGGGTGTCTTCGGGGCCGTACGGCAGGTCGTATGAGAGCCCGTACATTTCAGAGCCGTACAAACCGCCAGGTACGCTCGCACACGTGCCCTCCATGAACGAACTGGTCCGCCAGCACACCGCCCTCGACGACTCCGATCTCGAGTGGCTGCATCTGCTGGTCTCGGAGTGGCAGCTGCTCTCCGACCTCTCCTTCGCCGACCTCGTCCTGTGGGTCCCCACCCGCGACGGGACCCGCTATGTCTCCGTCGCCCAGATGCGCCCCAACACCGGGCCCACCTCCTACCAGGACGACATGGTCGGCCACCTCGTCCCGCGCGGCCGCCGCCCGATGCTGGACGCCGCCCACGACGAGGGCCGGATCGTGCGCGAGGGCGACCCCGAGTGGCGCGAAGAGGTGCCGGTCCGGGTCGAGTCCATTCCGGTACGACGGGAAGGGCGCGTCCTCGGTGTCATCGCGCGCAACACCAACCTCCTGACCGTCCGCACCCCGAGCCGCCTGGAGTTGACGTATCTCCAGAGCGCGTCGGACCTCGCGCAGATGATCGCGGCGGGCTCGTTCCCGTTCCCGAACCAGCAGATGGACATGGACGCCGCCCCGCGCGTCGGCGACGGACTGATCCGGCTCGACGCCGACGGCATCGTCCAGTACGCCTCCCCGAACGGACTCTCCGCCTACCACCGGATGGGCCTCGCCGCCGACCTCGTCGGCTGCCACCTCGGCAAGATCACCGCCGAACTCGCCCCGTCCCGCGGCCCGGTGGACGAGGCGCTCGCCAAGGTGGCCAGCGGCTGGGCGCCGCGCGAGTTCGAGATCGAGGCCCGCGACGGGGTGATCCAGTTCCGCACGATCCCGCTCAAGCCCAAGGGCACCCGCATCGGTTCGCTGGTGCTGCTCCGCGACGTCACCGAACTGCGCCGCCGCGAACGCGAGTTGATCACCAAGGACGCCACCATCCGGGAGATCCACCACCGGGTGAAGAACAACCTCCAGACCGTGGCGGCCCTGTTGCGGCTCCAGGCCCGTCGTATCGAGTCCGACCGCGGGCGCGAGGCCCTCGAAGAGGCGGTCCGGCGAGTCGGGTCGATCGCGATCGTGCACGAGACGCTCTCTCAGAACCTGGACGAGCGTGTGGAGTTCGACGAGATCGCGGACCGGGTCCTCGCGATGGTCGCCGAGATCTCGCCCGGCAAGGTCACCGGCCGGCGCACCGGACGCTTCGGCATCCTGGACGCCGAGGTCGCCACCCCGCTTTCCATGGTCTTGACCGAAGTCCTCCAGAACGCCCTCGAACACGGCTTCCGCGAAGGCGACACGGGAACCGTCGAGGTCACGGCCGTCCGCGGCGGTACGACGAAGGAGGCGCGGCTCCTTGTCACCGTCCAGGACGACGGGATCGGACTGCCCGCCGGCTTCGACCCGCAGACCGCGGGCAACCTGGGGCTGCAGATCGTACGGACCTTGGTGGAAGGCGAGTTGGGCGGCTCGTTCGACATGGTGCCGGCGCCGGAGCGGGGCACCCAGGTGATCCTGGACATCCCGGTGCAGGCGAACAAGTAGCGCACATGGCGTTTGCGCACAGCAAAGAGCCCCGGACCATCCTGTGGTCCGAGGCTAGTGCTCGTGCGGGTTATGCGCATCGGGGGTACTGCGCGCTGCGGCTCGGGGGCGGGAGATGCGTACTCGCTGTACGCGCCGCCAAGCTCAGGCTGTTGCGGGGCGGGTGTGTCAGGCGGAGGCCTGACGGGCCCGGTTGCGGGCGGCACGGCGCTTCATGGCGCGACGCTCGTCCTCGCTGAGACCACCCCAGACGCCGGAGTCCTGACCGGACTCGAGCGCCCACTGCAGGCACTGCTCCATGACGGGGCAGCGGCGGCAGACGGCCTTGGCTTCCTCGATCTGCAGCAGCGCAGGACCGGTGTTGCCGATGGGGAAGAAGAGCTCGGGGTCTTCCTCGCGGCAAACGGCGTTGTGACGCCAGTCCATGGCTGCTACCTCTCCTTGGTATTACGTGCTGATTGCTTGTGAATGTGAACGCTTTCACGAATCCCTCAACAAGTGAAGGGCCGACCGTCAGGTTTCCCTGGCGTGGTCCTGTGGATTGAAGAGGGGTTCCGGTGATCTGTGGAGGCCGATTCTGCGGGCCGTCCCGATCGCCACGTAGAGACTCGCAAACCTCAGCGGCGGATACAACCCCTTCCGGAAAGTTTTTTTTGATTCCTCGGTGTCGACTAGGTCACAGCCGTACTTCCATGGGGTGGACCCTGGCCTAAACGTTCGAGTGAAAGGACTTTAGCCCCTTCTGCTCACACAATCACACGCAGTGCACGGCGTACGCCTGTGAACGTCACGCTGGTACGCAGCCCTAGGTGGTCGCCGTCCATCTGGAGGGGTAGTGGTGCCTTCGATTGCAAGGTGAACTGGTCCAGGTCGTGCAGGCCCACGGCGTGCTTGCCCTGGGGTCCGTGCTCGGGGGACGAATTGAGCAACTGCGTGCCATACCGGGCGACCGCCGGCATGGAGAGCCGGGTCAGACCGAATACGTCGAGCCCGGTATCGAACGAAGCCTTAGGTGACGCGTACATCGGGCGATTGCCCAGATAGGTCCATGGGGCGGTGTTCGAGACTATGGACACCACCAGACCGGTCACCGGCTCCTCGCCGGCCCGCTCGAGCGTGATCGAACCGTGTCTCCGGTTGGACTCACCCAGCAGTTGACGGACGACCTGGCGGACGTAGAGCGCGTGTGTCGACTTCTTGCCCAGCTCCCGCTGCTGCTCGACCCGGCCGACGACACCGCCGTCGAAGCCGAGCCCCGCGTTGAAGGTGAACCAGCGGGCCGGGACGGCCTCGTCCTCGGTGCCCGGTGTGCCCGCGGCGAGTCCGAGTCCGACGGTGCGTTCGCTTTTGTCGCGCAGCGCGTCGAGCACGGCGCCGGTGGCCTCCACGGCGTCGTTGGGCAGGCCGAGGGCGCGGGCGAAGACGTTGGTCGAGCCGCCGGGGACGACGGCGAGGCGGGGGAGGCGGTCCGGATCGGGGCCGGCGTGGAGCAGGCCGTTGACGACCTCGTTGACCGTGCCGTCGCCGCCGAGGGCCACCACGAGATCGATGTCGTCGCTCTCCGCGGCCTGCCGGCCCAGGTCGCGTCCGTGGCCGCGGTACTCGGTGGTGACCGCCTCCAGCTTCATCTCGCTGGCGAGCGCATGGATCAGGACATCGCGCGTACGTGCGCTTGTGGTGGTTGCCGCCGGATTGACCACGAGAAGTGCACGCATGCGTTGAAGCGTACCTACTGGGTGGTACCGGGCCCAGCCCAGGTAGGGATCTCGTAAGAGATCCTGGCCACGGCGGCGGACATGGCGAGGGCTACGCTTCAGGGGTGAGCAGTGAGCAGAACCCCTCTTCTGAAGCCGCCCCGGAAACCGCAGAACCCCGCCCCCGGCGCCTGACCTACGCGGCCGCGCTGGCCGGTCTGGAGGGGCTCGCCCTGGTCGTCGGCGGTGTGTGGATGCTCGTCCTGGGGATCACGGGCGACCCGGACGACCGGCAGCAGGCCATCACCGGCGGCGTCACCGTGCTCGTCCTCGCGCTGCTGCCGCTGCTGGCCGCCCGCGGACTGCTCGCCCTGCGCAGCTGGAGCCGCGGCCCGGCCGTCATCACACAGCTCCTGGCGCTGCCGGTGGCCTACAACCTGCTCCAGGCCGACAGCCTGGCCATTCCCGGCGGCATCGCGCTCGCCGTGGTGGCGGTGACGGCGCTGGTGCTGCTGGTGAACGCCGAGACGACCCGGGCCCTCGGGATCCAGGGGCCCGGGAACGCGTCTCAGGAGTAGGCGTTCTTCAAGTAGGCGTTCTTGAAATAGGCCTTACTCCTCTACGAGGAGCTTCTCCCGCAGCTGTGCCAGCGTCCGTGCCAGCAGCCGCGACACATGCATCTGTGAGATGCCGACCTCCTGCGCGATCTGCGACTGCGTCATGTTGCCGAAGAAGCGCAGCAGCAGGATCCGCTTCTCGCGCGGCGGCAGGTCCTCGAGGAGCGGCTTGAGCGACTCGCGGTACTCGACGCCCTCCAGGGCCTCGTCGTACGCGCCCAGCGTGTCCGCGACCGCCGGGGACTCGTCGTCGGTGTCGGGGACGTCCAGAGACAGCGTGGAGTACGCGTTGGCCGACTCCAGGCCCTCCAGGACCTCCTCCTCCGAGATGCCCAGCTTCTCGGCCAGCTCATGGACCGTGGGGGAGCGGCCGTGCCGCTGCGAGAGCTCCGCCGTGGCGGTGGTGAGCGCGAGGCGCAGCTCCTGCAGCCGACGCGGGACGCGCACCGCCCAGCCCTTGTCGCGGAAGTGCCGCTTGATCTCGCCGACGACCGTCGGGGTCGCGTACGTCGAGAACTCGACGCCGCGGTCCGGGTCGAAGCGGTCGACGGACTTGATCAGGCCGATGGTGGCGACCTGGGTCAGGTCGTCCAGCGGCTCTCCGCGGTTGCGGAAGCGGCGCGCGAGGTGCTCGACGAGCGGCAGGTGCATGCGGACCAGCTTGTTGCGCAGATCCGCGTACTCCGGACTGCCGTCCTGCAGTTTGCGCAGCTCGACGAACATGGCGCGCGCCCCGCTGCGGTCCTGAGGGTCGTGCTGCGTGGCCTGCACGCTTGGCACGCCCGGCTGATCGTCTCGCTCGTGCTCGCTCATCGTCCCGCCCGTCGCCCTTCCCCGAGCCGCCGCCCCTTCCCGGACCGGAGAGACCCCGATCCCGCCTTCCAGGGGCGCGCTCTGCACGGCACCATCCCGATCCCGCTGCCCGTCGTCCAGGAGGCCGGCCGCCGTCAGGTCGTCGGCGTCGTCCTCCGGATGCGGCCGGGCCTGCTCGGGGATGCCGTCGATGCCGTCAGCCATGCGTCGGGCACCGCTCGGACCGCTTGTGCCCTCGGCCGGCAGCTCCCGTGTGCCGCGCTCTTCGTCCCGCACCGGCCCGTCCCCGTCCTTCACGCCGGCCCGGGTCCCGCGCCGCGCTGTTTGTAGAGGCTGATCGAAACGGTCTTGTCGTCGTCCACCGCGGAGGAGACCTTGCCCGCCAGGGCGGACAGGACAGTCCAGGCGAAGGTGTCGCGCGCGGGGGCGTGACCGTCAGTGGTCGGGGCCGAGACGGTGACCTCGAGCGAGTCGTCGACGAGGCGGAAGACGCAGCTGAGTACCGAGCCGGGCACGGCCTGCTGAAGCAGGATCGCGCAGGCCTCGTCCACCGCGATGCGAAGGTCCTCGATCTCGTCGAGGGTGAAGTCCAAACGGGCTGCGAGACCGGCCGTGGCCGTACGCAGCACCGACAGGTAGGCACCCGCAGCCGGCAGCCGGACTTCCACGAAGTCCTGGGTCGCGGGCTCGCCTGCGATCTGGGACACCCTCACCTCCAAGGTGGTACAAGCTTTTCGGGGCCGAGGGTCGCCCCCCGGGGTAACGCGAAGTGTGTTCAGCGGTGACGCTACCGCGCTCTGAAGTTTCCTGTCCCCGGGACCCCAACCCCGTGCTGTCACTCATAGTAAACACACGGATACGCTCCGTGGCTAGGGGGTCTGCGGGCCCAATTGGGAAGAGCGCGCGCCGGGTTGACGTACCCAGACGTCCCACGTTTGAACCGTCGGAATCAGACGTCGAATACGTCGAATACAGCGTCACACAAGTACATGGTCGACGAAGCACCAGCGCCAGTGCTCACCGGGCTCGTGAGTCCGCATGATGGGATGCCCCGAGTCCTTGTGGTGCTCCGCGGCGTGCCTTCCGGGCGAGGAGTCGCAGCAGCCGACATGACCGCAGGTGAGACAAAGCCGCAGTTGTACGGGGTGCGAGCCCTCCGCGAGGCACTGCGGACAGGTGTCGCTCAGGGGCTTGGGTTCCGGGTGCGGCAGCGCGTCGGCGTGCGTGCACTGTTTCATGATTGCCAGGTTACGACGGGCGCGTGGATGACCGCGCGGAAAAACGAGGGCGGGAACGATGGACGTGATGCCACTGCTGTTGCTGGTGGCGGGCAGCGCCGCTGTCGCAGCGGCTGCCCGGCGTACCCCGGTGCCGGCTCCGCTGCTGCTGGTCGCGGCCGGCCTGGCGGTCTCGTACGTCCCCGGAGTGCCCGATTACACACTCGACCCGCACATCGTCCTGCCGCTCGTCCTGCCCCCGCTGCTGCACTCGGCGGCCACCGACAGCTCGTACCTCGATCTGCGCGCGCAGATGCGGCCGGTGGCGCTGATGTCGGTCGGGTACGTGCTCTTCGCGACCTTCGTCGTCGGCTGGGCGGTCTATGTGATCGTGCCCGATCTGCCGCTGACAGCGGCGCTGGTGCTCGGCGCGGTGGTCGCGCCGCCGGACGCGGTGGCGGCGACGGCGATCGCGCGCCGGGTGGGGCTGCCGTCCCGGATCACCACGATCCTCCAGGGCGAGTCCCTGGTGAACGACGCCACCGCGATCACCGCCTACCGGGTGGCCCTCGCCGCCGCGGTCGGGGAGGGCGCCACCTGGGCGGGCGGGATCGCCGAGTTCGTGGTCGCGGCGGTCGGCGGCGTCGGCATCGGGCTGGTGCTGATGGTGCCGATCCACTGGCTGCGCGTCCACGTCAAGGAGGCGCTGCTGCAGAACACGCTCTCCCTGATGATCCCCTTCGTCGCCTACGCGGCCGCCGAGCAGGTGCACGCCTCCGGAGTCCTCGCCGTCGTGGTCGTCGCCCTCTACCTCGGACATCGCGCCTGGGAGGTCGACTTCGCGACCCGCCTCCAGGAGGACGCGGTCTGGAAGATGGTGGCGTTCGTCCTGGAGTCGTCGGTGTTCGCGCTGATCGGACTGCAACTGCCGGTCGTTCTCGAGGGACTCGGGGAGTACGAGGGTGCCGACGCGGCCTGGTACGCGGTGGCCGTCTTCCTGGTCGTCGTCGCGGCCCGGTTCGTGTGGGTGTATCCGCTGGCCTACCTGTCGCGCCTGCTGTTCGCGGGGGCCCGTCAGCAAAGGCAGTACCCCGTCTGGAAGGGGTTGTTCGTCATGTCCTGGGCCGGGATGCGGGGGGTGGTCTCGCTGGCGATCGCCTTCTCGATCCCGCTGACGGTGGACGACGGCGAGCCCTTCCCCGAGCGCAACCTCATCCTCTTCCTGACCTTCACGACGGTCATCGGCACGCTGGTCCTCCAGGGCGTCACACTGCCCCCGCTGATCCGCCTGCTGAAGCTGCCCGGCCGGGACGAGCAGACCGAGACCCTCGCCGAGGCGAACGCCCAGGCGCAGGCCTCCCGGGCCGCCGAGCGCCGCCTGGACGAACTCCTCTCCGACGAACGCAACGCCCTCCCCGGGCCCCTCGCCGACCGCCTTCGCACCGTCCTGGAGCGCCGCCGCAACGCCGTCTGGGAACGCCTCGGCGCGGTCAACCCCGTCACCGGCGAAACCGCCGACGACACCTACCGCCGCCTGTCCCGGGAGATGATCGCCGCCGAACGCGAGGTGTTCGTCAAGCTACGCGACGGCCGCTACATCGACGACGAGATGCTGCGGACGCTGCTGCGCAGGCTGGACCTGGAGGAGGCGGCGGCCTTCCGGGAGACGACGTAAGCGTTCGGCCGGATATGCAGTTCGTTCGCCGCGGGCCGGTGGGGGCTGGTCGCGCAGTTCCCCGCGCCCCTAGCGGGGCGCGGCGCGTGTCAGTCGAAAGGGCGGCCCGTGATGATCGCCGCCACCGTCGTCCCGCGCGGGAAGGCGCCCTCTTCCGCGAGGGCGACAAGGGCGTACAGCAACTTGGCGACATAGAGACGCTCGACGGGCAGGCCGTGGCGGTTCTCGAAGTCCTCGGCGAAGGCGTCCAGGGCGGGGGCGGTGCGGGCGTAGCCGCCGAAGTGGAAGCGGTCGTCCAGGGTCCAGGTGCCTCGGGGGCCGCCGAAAGCCCGGGACTGGAGGGCCTGGACGTCGGCGGTCAGGAAACCCCCTTTGAGCACCGGAACGCCGAGAGCGCGTTGGTCGGGGGCGAGCCCTGCGGCCAGTCCGGCGAGTGTGCCGCCGGTGCCGCAGGCGACCGCGACGATGTCGGCGTGACCGCGCAGCTCCTCGCCGAGCATCTGACAGCTGCGTACGGCAAGGCGGTTGCTGCCGCCCTCGGGGACGACGTACGCGTCCTCGGCGCTCACCGCGCGCAGGACGGCCGCCAGGGTGTCGGGTTCGGACTTGCGGCGGTACGTCGATCTGTCGACGAAGTGCAGGCGCATGCCGTCGGCCGCGCACCGGGCGAGGGAGGGGTTGAGCGGGCGGTCGGCGAGCTCCTGGCCGCGGACCACGCCGACCGTGGGCAGGCCGAGGAGGCGGCCCGCGGCGGCCGTGGCGCGCAGGTGGTTGGAGTAGGCGCCGCCGAAGGTGACGACGGTGCGTCCGGCCGCCGCGGTGAGGTTCGGCGCGAGCTTGCGCCACTTGTTGCCGATCAGCTCCGGGTGGATCAGGTCGTCGCGCTTGAGGAGCAGGCGGATGCCGTTGCGGGTGAAACGGTCGTCCGTGACCTCCTGCACGGGCGAGGGGAGGCGGGGGTGCAGGTCGGTGAGGGGGGAGGTGTCGGGGCCGGGCACCTCGTCATTGTCGCTCCTACGTCAGCCGGTCCCGGATGCGCTGCCGCATCGCCGCCATCGTGAACCCCCGTGGGTCCACCTTCCCCGGCTGCCATTCCAGATGGCCGATGACCGAGCGCTCCGTCCAGCCGTGGTGGCGGCAGACCGCGGCGGCGGCCCGCTCGATCGCCTCCAACTGGGCCGCGGGCCAGGGGTCCTCGCCGTCGCCGAGGTTCTCGCACTCGAAGCCGTAGAAGTGGCGGTTGCCGTCGGTGTTGGCCTCGTTGTCCGGCGGGAGCGCGTTCTCGGCGATCACCGCGCGCAGGACGTCGTCGTCGCCGAGGCCCGCGTGGTTGGCGCGGCCGTAGCCGACCAGGTGGACGGTGCCGTCCTTGGTGATCACGCCCTGGCACAGGGGCCCCGGCAGACCCTCGTAGCCGTTCCGGCACAGATCGACCGTGTGTTTGCTGCCCTTGGTCACCGTGTGGTGGATCATCACGCCGTGGACCGGTCCCCACGGGCCTTTGTGGTTGCGGTTGTGATGCCGCCAGTCGCCGACCTCGACGACCTTTAAGCCTTCCGCACGCAATCTCTTCAGGAAGTTGTCCGCGGACATGGGTGGGGCCATGACCGTCTCCTTCGCGCTGCACGACGCCCGCCGGACGCGGTCGTCTGGTGATGGCGGTGGACAGGGTCCCCATGAATGCCCAAGCGGCCCGTGATCCATTCCCGCTCTTTCGTGTAATAGCACCAGCACGCTCCGTGATGGAAGGCTTTGCCGTGCAGATCGATGCCCGGCGCAGATCGGCGCCGTTGCAGACCGGGAGGGCAATTCCACATGTCGGTAGGCGAAGAGGTCCGCACCGAGCAGGACAGGCCGCAGCAGAGTCTCGGCACGGCGGCCGCGCGGAACCTGGCCACCACCACCAAGTCCGTACCCCAGATGCAGGAGATCAGCTCGCGCTGGCTGCTGCGCATGCTGCCCTGGGTGAATGTAGAGGGCGGCACATACCGAGTGAACCGCCGCCTCACGTACGCCGTGGGCGACGCCCGCGTGACGTTCGTGAAGACCGGCGACCGGGTCGAGGTCATCCCCGCGGAGCTGCGCGAACTGCCGGCCCTGCGGTCGTACGAGGACGAGGAGGTGCTCTCCGAGCTGGCCCAGCGGTGCCGGCAGCAGGAGTTCGCCCCCGGCCAGGTGATCGCCGAGTTCGGCAGCCAGACCGGCGAGGTCTATCTTCTCGCGCACGGCAAGGTGGAGAAGGTCGGCACCGGCCCGTACGGCGACGACGCGGGCCTCGGAGTCCTCGCCGACGGCGCCTACTTCGGCGAGCAGTCGCTGCTGGACCCGGACGCCATCTGGGAGTACACGGCCCGCGCGCTCACCGCCTGCACGGTGCTCGTCCTCTCCCGCCAGGACGTCGAGCAGATCGCGGAGCGCGCCGACTCCCTGAGCGCGCACTTCGAGCAACTGCGCGCGATCCCCGAGCAGCGGACCAACAAGTACGGCGAGAAGGAGATCGACCTCTCGGCCGGCCACTCCGGTGAACCGGACATCCCGCACACCTTCGTCGACTACGAGGCCAAGCCCCGTGAGTACGAACTGAGCGTCGCCCAGACCGTCCTGCGCATCCATTCGCGCGTGGCCGACCTCTACAACAAGCCGATGAACCAGACCGAGCAGCAGCTAAGGCTGACGGTCGAGGCGCTGAAGGAGCGCCAGGAGCACGAGCTCATCAACAACCGCGAGTTCGGACTGCTCAACAACTGCGAGTACGAGCAGCGCATCCAGCCGCACGACGGTGTGCCCGGCCCGGACGACATGGACGAGCTGCTCAGCAGGCGCCGCGGCACCAAGCTGTTCCTCGCCCACCCGCGCGCGATCGCCGCGTTCGGCCGCGAGCTGAACAAGCGCGGACTGGTGCCCGAGACCATCGACATCGGCGGCAACCGCATCCCCACCTGGCGCGGTGTCCCGGTCTTCCCGTGCAACAAGATCCCGGTCACCGACGCCCGTACGACCTCGATCATCGCGATGCGTACCGGCGAGTCCGACCAGGGCGTCATCGGTCTGCACGCGACCGGGATCCCGGACGAGATCGAGCCGAGCCTGTCCGTGCGCTTCATGGGCATCAACGAACAGGCGGTCATCAACTACCTGGTGACGGCGTACTACTCGGCAGCGGTCCTGGTGCCGGACGCGCTCGGCGTCCTGGAGAACGTCGAGATCGGCCGCTGGTGACCGTCCCCGTCCGCACGCGGTGTCCCCGCCCGCCAGGGCGGGTACACCCTCGGGGTACGCGCCCAGCCGTAGCGGAAGCGCCACCGCCCGCAGACTCTCCGAGGCGATCCCATGGGTGAGTTCATGACGGAGGCGAAGCAACGCACCGCCGGACCAAGGCGGTTCACCGAGACACCGGAAAGGCAAGGGCCCATCGCGCAGCGGACGGACACCGGCCATGACCGGCTCGACGGGCACGAGGCGCCGGCGATCCTGGAGCGCGCCCGGACATCGGTCGACCCCGAACTGCGCTCCGCCGTGGAGTCGCTGCCCGGCTCCATGCGCCGTGTCGCGCTCTACCACTTCGGGTGGGAGCACGCGGACGGCACACCCGCGGCGGGCAACGGGGGCAAGGCGATCCGTCCCGCACTCGTCCTCACCGCGGCCGCCGCGCTCGGCGGACCCGCGGCACGGACGGCGGCCGTACGGGCGGCCGCGGCGGTGGAGCTGGTCCACAACTTCACGCTGCTGCACGACGACGTGATGGACCGGGACACCACCCGACGGCACCGGCCCACCGCCTGGACCGTGTTCGGCGACGCCGACGCGATCCTCGCCGGGGACGCCCTCCAGGCACTCGCGCTGCGGCTGCTCGCCGAGCATCCGCATCCGGCGTCCGCGGCGGCCGGGGCCCGGCTCGCGGACTGCGTCGTCGAACTGTGCGAAGGCCAGCACGCGGACGTGGACATGGAGCGGCGCGGCCCCGACGAGGTAGGCCTCGACGAAGTGCTCGCCATGGCCGAGGCGAAGACGGGCGCGCTGCTCGGGTGCTCCTGTGCGCTGGGCGCGCTGTACGCGGGGGCGGCGAAGGAGGACGTCGAGGCGCTGGACGCGTTCGGCCGGGAGGCCGGGCTCGCCTTCCAGCTCATCGACGACGTGATCGGCATATGGGGCGACCCGTGCCGCACCGGCAAGCCGGCCGGAGCGGACCTGGCCGTCCGCAAGAAGTCGCTGCCGGTGGTCGCCGCACTGGTCTCGGGCACCCCGGCCGCCGCCGAACTCGCCGAACTCTACCGAGGGCCGTATCAGGAGGCGGACCTGGAGCGCACCGTACTGGCAGTGGAGCAGGCGGGCGGGCGCGAGTGGGCGCAGGCCCAGGCAGCCGACCGCATGGCCCACGCCATGCGACAGCTCTCCCGGGCGGTTCCGGACCCGGAGGCGGCGGGCGACCTGCTCGCGCTGGCGGAGTTCGTGACGCGGCGGAGCAGTTGAGGTCGGCTGACGTCACAGCGACCGTCGAACGGAAAGCTCTCCCGGAATGACCCCGGAGCCTCCGGGCCCGCGCGGCTCCTGACCCCGCGCGGTCACCGGAGGCTCCGGCACGGCGGGTCCCGCGCATCCCCACGGTGCGCGGGGCCCGTCCCTTACCGGCCCGAGGAGCAGAGCCGCCCTTGCCGCCCGAAGGCCGACCCAGCAACCGGATAGGCTTCAACGGCCATACGATCAAGGCCGGTTGAGGTGAAGGGGCGACACATGGGCGTGGCGATCCGGACGGCGGGCGAGGGTGACCGGGACCTGGTGGTCCGGCTCCTGGACGAGGCGTTCCAGGACGACCCGGTCAGCAGCTGGATCTTCCCCGGCGCCACATACCGCCGTACGACCCACTCCAAGCTGATGGCTGCCTTCACGGACGTCGTGCTCGCCGAGGGTCGGATCGACGTCACCGAGGACGGCACGGCCTGCGCGCTCTGGCTGTCCGTGCCGGCGGCGGACCCGGCCGACGCTCACGCCGACGACGGCGAAGCCGCCCAGGTGCGTGAGGCCGTCGACCCGGACAACGAGCGCGTCGAGCTGATCGCCCGGCTGACGGCCGAGATCCACCCCTCGGACCGGGCCCACGCCTACCTGTGGATGATCGGCGTCGCCCCCGGTCATCAGGGCAAGGGCCTCGGCACCGGCCTCATCGCCGCGACCCTCGACCGCTGCGACCGTGAGGGCCTGCCCGCCTATCTGGAGGCGAGCAACGCCCGTAGCCGCGGGCTGTATGAACGCCTCGGGTTCGAGTTCACCGGCCGTGCGCTTGACCTCCCGGACGGGCCGCGGATGTGGCCGATGTGGCGTGAACCTCGCTGAGCGCTCCGCTGGGGGGCGGTTCGTCACCTGCGGGTCCGTCGTGGCTGGTCGCGCCCACGCGGCGGAGCCGCAAATCGATACAGCCCCGCGCCCCTTACGGGGCGCTGCCCCCAGGTCCGCTGATCACGCCTCCGGTACCACCGTCGTCACGATCCGTTCCACCAGGTCCTCCGGGACCGTGACTCCCGGCAGTACGCCGTCCAGGACGCCCGGCAGTGTCAGGTGCTCCAGGATCAGGCCGAGCATCGCCAGATACAGGACGGCGACGGTCTCGTCACCGCCGGGCAGGCCGGCGTCACGGTGGAACTCCATGCCGTACTCGAGGTCTCCGCGGACCGACTTGGTGAACGAGGCGAGCAGTTCGGGGCGGCGGGTGGCTTCGAGGCGCATCTCCAGGAGGGCGAGATAGCCCGTGCGGTCGCCGGTCGCGCGGGCCATCAGGTCGTGCATGAAGGCGGTGACCAGGGAGCGGTCCCTCGGTCTTGTCATCAGCTCGCGCAGCACCTCGGGGTCCGGCGCCAGCCGTGTGTGCAGCCGGGCGTCGATCTGGCGCAGCAGCTCGTCGCGCCCGGTGAAGTAGTTGGAGGCGGTGCCCACCGGCACCCCGGCCTCGACGTCCACCGCGCGGAACGTCAGCCCCCGCGCCCCCTCCCGCGCGAGCACCTCGACCCCGGCATCGACGAGCGCGGCCCGGCGCTCCGGATTCCTGGCCAATGCGGAACCCCCTCTCCCACTTGATTCCGGTCCTGAATATCCCTTGCAACCACTACAAGCGAAGTACTACAACTGAAGTGGTTCACAGTCCAGCCTACGGAAAGAGACCAGCTTGCGAAAGCTCACGTACTACATCGCCTGCTCGCTCGACGGCTTCATCGGCGACCCGGCCGGCGACGGGAGCGCCATGGTCAGCTTCGTCGACGAGGAGTTCTTCGAGTTCCTCAAGAGCGAGTATCCCGAGACCCTGCCCACCCAGGGCCGCCGCGCACTCGGCGTCGACGACCTGGAGAACAAGCGGTTCGACACGATCATCCAGGGCCGCGGCAGCTACGAGGTGGCCCTGAAAGAGGGCGTCACCAGCCCGTACGCCCATCTGCGCGAGTACGTCGCCTCGCGCACCCTGAAGGAGTCACCGGACCCGCATGTCGAGATCATCGCCGACGACCTGGTCGGCAAGGTCCGCGAACTGAAGGCGGAGGAGGGCGAGTTCGGCATCTATCTGTGCGGCGGCTCGCAGCTCGCGGGCGAACTGCTCGACGAGATCGACGAACTCGTCATCAAGTCGTATCCGATCGTGTACGGCTCGGGCATGCCGATGTTCGGGTCCGGCTCCGCGGTCACGGAGTTCACGCTCGACGACGTGCGCACGTTCAAGAACGGGGCGGTCGTGCGGACGTACAGCAGGAAGCGCTGAGGCCCTTACCGCTCTACGCTTGGGACATGGACAGCGAAAAGCACGCCTGTCCCGCCTGCGGACAGCCTGTCGAAACGGTCGTCAAGCGCCACAAGACGCTGGGCGCATGGGTTCCGGTGTGGGTACCGGGACCGTGCCACAACCCCGAGTGCAAGGCATACGTCGACGTGGGCACCGAGCCCGTCGAGGAGCCTGCGCGGAGCACACCGAAGAAGAGCGCGGCGAAGAAGACCGCCGCCAAGAAAAACTGAAGCCCGTGTCGAGAAGCGTCGGCCGGCTCCGACGTCCCCTGTGAGAGCCGCCCACCGGAGGGCGGCCCGAACCGAAGGAGCGGACTGATGAAGTATCTGGTGATGGTGCAGGGCTCGCAGGCGGACTACGAGGCGCAGAAGGGCAAGGCGTCCGAGACCTCGCCGGCCTGGACCGAGCAGGACGTACAGGCGATGTTCGCCCACATGGGCGCGATCAACGACGACCTCGCCGAGACCGGCGAACTGGTCGACGCCCAGGGACTGGTCGAGCCCGCCCGCACCCGGCACGTCAGCCTCGGCTCGGACGGCAAGCCCGTCATCACCGACGGCCCCTACGGCGAGACCAAGGAGCTGCTGGCCGGCTACTGGGTCCTGGACTGCGCGAGCCTGGAGCGGGTCACGGAGATCGCCGCCCGTGTCCTGCAGTGCCCGCAGCCCGAGGGTGCGCCGGTGTACCCGATCGTGATCCGGCCCATCGGCGAGGACACCGGAGACGTCTGAACCCCATGAGCGACACCGTCGAGGACCTGCTGCGCCACCACGCGCCGCAGGTCCTCGGCGCGCTCGTGCGGCGGTACGGCCATTTCGACGCCGCCGAGGACGCCGTACAGGAGGCGCTGCTCGCCGCGGCCGGGCAGTGGCCCTCGGCCGGGGTTCCGGACAATCCGCGCGGTTGGCTCATCAAGGTGGCCTCGCGGCGGCTCGTGGACGCGCTGCGGGCCGACGACGCCCGGCGGGCTCGGGAGGAGAAGGCGGTGGCGCTCGGTGCGCGCCTCACGCCCGGTGAGGACCGTGCTCCCCGCGAGGACGACACCCTCTCCCTGCTCTTCCTGTGCTGCCATCCCGATCTGACCCCGCCCGCGCAGATCGCGCTCACCCTGCGCGCCGTCGGCGGTCTGACCACGGCGGAGATCGCCCGCGCCTGGCTGGTTCCC
Source organism: Streptomyces sp. 4N124 (assembly GCF_052245395.1). Classification (NCBI taxonomy): domain Bacteria; kingdom Bacillati; phylum Actinomycetota; class Actinomycetes; order Kitasatosporales; family Streptomycetaceae; genus Streptomyces; species Streptomyces sp. 4N124. The sequence goes on along the minus strand of NZ_JBQQBS010000005.1, from coordinate 152,889 downwards.
GAGGCGACCATGGCGCAGCGGATCAGCCGGGCCAAGCAGAAGCTGCGCGGCGTGAGCTTCGGGCGCCCCGACAACTGGGCGGAGCGGCTGCCCGCCGTCCTGCACACCCTCTACCTGATCTTCAACGAGGGCTATACGGCGACCTCGGGCCGCAGCCTGCAGCGCCGCGATCTCGCGGGCGAGGCGATCAGGCTGACCCGTACGGCGCACCGGCTGCTCCCGGACTCCGGCGAGGTGTCCGGCCTGCTGGCCCTGATGCTGCTCACCGATGCCCGCCGCGACGCGCGCACCGGCCCGCACGGCGAACTCGTCCCGCTCGACGAACAGGACCGCGAGCGCTGGGACAAGGCCGCGATCGACGAGGGCGTCGCCCTGGTCACCCGCGCCCTGGCGCGCGGACCCGCGGGCCCGTACCAGGTGCGGGCCGCCATCGCCGCCGTACACGACGAGGCGCCGTCCGCCGAGGCGACCGACTGGCACGAGATCCTCGGCCTGTACGACGTGCTGGTCCGGCTGGTGCCCGGTCCCGTCGAGCGGCTCAACCGGGCCGTCGCGGTGGCCATGGTCGACGGCCCGTACGCCGGACTCGCGGAACTCGACGTGCTGGAAGGGGCCGCCGGGCATCGGCGGGACGCCGTGCGGGGCCATCTCCTGGAGCGGGCCGGTGAGCCGGAAGCTGCCTGCGCCGCCTACGAGTCGGCTGCCGCGCAGACCCTGAGCCTGCCGGAGCAACGCTATTTGCAGGGGCGGGCGGCCCGGCTCAGGTCATAGCCTCACTCCATGCCACACATCCTCCACATCACCGAGCGTTCCCTCTGGGACGCCGCCCGCGCGCGGGGCACGTACGAGATGTCGACCCGCGGCCGCACCCTCCAGGAAGAGGGCTTCATCCACTGCTCGACCCGTGCCCAACTCCCGCGCGTCGCCGAGTTCCTGTACGGCTCGTACGACGGGCCCGATGAGCTGGTGGTCCTGGTCATCGACCCCGAGCGGCTGGACGTACCTCTGAAGTATGAGGCGCCGGAGGGCGAGGGCGAGGAGTTCCCGCATGTGTACGGGCCCGTGCCGGTGGGGGCGGTGGTGGATGTGGAGGTGTGGGGGTGAGGGCTGGACGCCGCCGGTTATGGCGCTGGACGGTCACCGTGTGGGCGGTCGCCGTCGTCGTCGGGGGTGGGCTGACGCTGTGGCTGCAGGATTCGGCCGAGCCGCCGGAGCCGTACGGCCGAAAGGAGACGGCCTCTCCGACGCCGTCGCTGCCAGAGGACATCGAGTCTCTCTGCCCGTCCCTGACGTCTCATCCGGACGAGGAGGTCATCTTGTGCGCGTACGCGACCATGCGCTAGCTCGGTAGCCCGCCCGTCTCCGGATCACGGCCCGTCAGGCAATACGTTCCGCCCACCGGATCCCGCATCACCGTCCAGTGGCGGCCCGCGGCGACGAAGGACGCGCCCAGGCGCTCGTGCGCGGCGCGGGTCGCCGGGATGTCGGCGCAGGCGAGGTCCAGGTGGGCGGAGGTGGGGCGTTCCTCGCCGAGCCGCTGGAGCAGGATGCGGATGGGCAGCCCGGGCGGCGGCCCCAGCACATGGAACTCGGGGAGGGAGCCGGGCGCCGACACCCAGTCCCCCAACAGGCCGCTCCAGAAGGCGATTTCGGTGTCGTACAGCGACGGCGGTGCGTCGACGCAGACCTGGTCGAGCCGGGTGCCGCGCACCACGGGCGGCCGTACCGACTCCCCGTGCCAGGGCACGGCGCAGAACAGCTGCCCGGCGGGGGAGCGGAGCACCGCCCAGTCGCCGTGGTCGGCGACGACATCCGCGCCCGCTGTGAGCGCCGACGTCACCAAGCCCCGTACGTCGTCCGCAGCGAAGTCGAGATGCGCCCCGCCCGCGCCGGAGTCGACCCCCTGGACCTTCACGCAGGCGTCCGCCGCGCCGGGGAGCAGGGTCGCGAACTCCCCGTGGTCGCCCCGCGGCTGTGACAGCCGTGTGTCCGTGACCGCCGTCCAGAAATCGGCGGCGCGGTCGAGGAGCCCGGCAGGGCGGTCGACGAAGGCGTAGGTCCAGCGGATGGTCATGGGGTGATCGTAGGTCGGAGCGCCGCAGCCGCTCCGCCGGTTTTCCCCGGCGCCCGGCGCTGGAGTTTGCGGATGTTAAAGACGACCCAGACGGAGCCTTTGCCTCCAGTTCGCCGGGTATTGGGAAGCGCTTGCTTGGCTCGAACAATGGATCACATCACGTTCCTCGTGGCGGTCGTCATCGTCACGGCGCTGGCCTTCGACTTCACCAACGGATTCCACGACACCGCCAACGCGATGGCGACGTCCATCGCGACAGGAGCGCTCTCACCACGTACGGCGGTGCTGGTGAGCGGTGTGCTGAACGTCGTCGGCGCCTTCCTCTCCACCGAGGTGGCCAAGACGATATCCGGCGGCATCGTGGACGACACGCTCGTCACACCCGGCATGATCTTCGCCGGGCTGGTCGGCGCGATCCTGTGGAACCTGCTGACCTGGCTCGCCGGACTGCCGTCGAGTTCCTCGCACGCCCTGTTCGGCGGGCTGATCGGTGCGGTGTGGGTCGGTGCAGGCGCGAACGGCGTGCACTTCGACAAGGTGGTCGAGAAGGTGCTGATCCCGGCGGTGGCCTCGCCGGTCGTCGCCGGGGCCGCCGCGCTGATCGCGACGTACCTCGCCTACCGGCTCACCGCACGGGCCCGGGAGAAGTCCGTGACCAAGGGCTTCCGGATCGGGCAGATCGCCTCCGCCTCGCTCGTCTCCCTCGCGCACGGCACGAACGACGCGCAGAAGACCATGGGCGTCATCACGCTGACCCTGATCTCCGCGGGCGCCCTCGGCCACGACGCCGGTCCGCCGCTGTGGGTCATCGCGTCCGCCGGTCTCGCGATCGGCCTCGGCACCTACCTCGGCGGCTGGCGGATCATCCGCACCATGGGCAAGGGCCTGACCGAGATCCAGTCGCCGCAGGGCTTCGCCGCCGAGACCGCGTCGACCACCGTCATCCTCACCTCCGCCCACCTCGGCTTCGCCCTGTCCACCACCCAGGTCGCCTCCGGCAGCATCCTCGGCGCGGGACTGGGCAGGCGTCTTGCGGAGGTGCGCTGGGGAGTCGCCGGCCGGATGGTGATCGCCTGGCTGATCACGCTGCCCGCAGCGGCGATCGTCGGAGGCCTGGCCGCCGGCCTGGTCACGCACGGCGGGAACATCGGTACGGCCGTGGTCGCGTTGGTCGCCGTCGCGGTCGCCGCGGGCATCGTCGTCGCCTCGCGCCGCAACCCGGTGGACGCGAAGAACGTGAACGACCACCACGAGGTCTCGATCCGCACGGCGCCGGCAAGCGTCGGCACGGCCGCCTGAGCAACGGGAGTTGGACATGGAGCTGGACTGGAGCGCCCTCGGTCAGGTCGCCGCGGTGAGCCTCGGCGTCACCGTGGCCGTGGCGGTCGTCTTCGCCCTCGGCGTGCTCGGGCTCGCCCGCGTCGAGGGGACGAGGGAGACTGACGGGGGTACCCATGCGCTCGGCCTCGCCCAGGCCGGACTCTGTTTTCTCGCCTGCGCGGCGGTCGTCGCGTACGGCATCTATCTGATCGTGCCGCAATTCCACTGAAGCACCGAAGCCGGGGAGGGCGACAGGATGACCACGCCACTGCTGTCAGGACTGACGGTCGACTACAGCGACCTCGACGAGCCTGTTCTGATCAAGCCGGACGGAAACCCGGTCGAGACCTGGCGGGAGAACTACCCGTACGCCGAGCGCATGGAGCGCAAGGAGTACGAGTGGCACAAGCGGCTCCAGCAGATCGAACTGCTGAAGCTGCAGAGCTGGATCAAGGAGACCGGCCGCCGGCTCGTCATCGTCTTCGAGGGGCGGGACGCGGCCGGCAAGGGCGGCACGATCAAGCGCTTCACGGAGCACCTCAATCCGCGTGGCGCACGGGTCGTGGCGCTGGTGAAGCCCACGGAGCGCGAGCGCGGGCAGTGGTACTTCCAGCGCTACGTCGAACACCTGCCGACCGCCGGAGAGATCGTCCTGTTCGACCGCTCCTGGTACAACCGGGCCGGTGTGGAACGGGTGATGGGCTTCTGCTCGGACGACGAGTACTGGCGCTTCATGCGCCAGGCCCCGCTGTTCGAGCGGATGCTGGTCGACGACGGCGTGGACCTGATCAAGTTCTGGTTCTCGGTCTCGCAGAAGGAACAGATCACCCGCTTCACCATCCGCCAGGTCGACCCCGTACGGCAGTGGAAGCTCAGCCCGATGGACCTGGCCTCCCTGGACCGCTGGGACGACTACACCGCCGCCAAGGTCGCCATGTTCCGCGAGACGGACACCGAACAGGCGCCCTGGACCGTGGTGAAGTCCAACGACAAGAAGCGCGCCCGCGTCGAGGCCATGCGCAGCGTGCTGGCCCGCTTCGACTACACCGACAAGGACCACGAAATCGTCGGCACGCCGGACCCGCGCATCGTGGGCGCGGCGGCGAACCTGCTGGAAGCGGGGGAGGACGACACGGAGCGGTGATCCGCCCCGGAAACGCGAAGGGCCCGGTCGGACAACCGACCGGGCCCTTTCCGTACGGCGCCTGAGTACGCGTACTCAGGTCGGTTGCGTCGCTTCGCCCTGGCCCGGCCGGTCCGCGCTCCCCACTATGTGGGTGCTCCCCGTGTCGAGAGAGGTGCTTATGGGCCCTGACCTGCTACAGCTGCGCGCCGCAACTCCGGAGGACCTGGAGTGGATTCATGAACTCCGTCACCGGGTCTACGCACGGGAGTTGGGCCAGCATGCGCCCGATCCGTCCGGGCGGCTGCGCGACGGACTGGACGGCGACAACGTCTATCTGGTCGCGGCGCGCGGCGCCACCCGTATCGGCTTCGTCAGCCTCACTCCGCCCTGGCTGGGGCGGTACGCGCTGGACAAGTACCTGACGCGCGACGAACTGCCGCTGCTGACCGACGGCGACCCGTTCGAGGTGCGCATCCTCACCGTCGAACCGCACCGCCGGTCGAGTGTGGCGGCGGCCCTGCTGATGTACGCGGCCCTGCGCTGGATCGCCGCCCGGGGCGGTCGCCATGTGGTGGCGATGGGGCGTACGGAACTGCTCGACATGTACCGGGCGGTTGGCCTGCGCCCGGTCGGTCGTACGGTCCACAGCGGTGCGTTGACCTTCGAGGTGCTGACCGGCAGCGTGACCGAGCTGACGAAGGCCGCGATGGGCCGTTACCGCACCACGCTGGAGCGCCTGCGGTCCACCGTGGACTGGCGGCTGGACATGCCCTTCGCACCCCGGCCGGACGGCTGCGAACACGGCGGGGCCTCGTTCACCGCCATCGGCACCGACTTCCGCAGCCTGCACCGGCGCCATCAGGTCGTCGCGGCCGACGTGCTGGACGCCTGGTTCCCGCCGGCCCCCGGTGTGCGGGCGGCGCTGGCGGACGACCCGGCCTGGGTCGCCCGGACCTCCCCGCCGACCGGCGCCGAGGGCCTGTTGGCGGAGATCGCCGCGGCCCGGGGCCTGCCGACGGAGACGCTCGCGGTCGGCGCCGGTTCGTCCGACCTGATCTTCCGGGCGTTCGGCCAATGGCTGACCCCCGAGAGCAGGGTGCTGCTGATGGACCCGGGCTACGGCGAATACGCCCACGTCACGGAGCGGGTGATCGGATGCCGAGTGGACCGGTTCCGGTTGCGCCGCGAGGACGGCTGGCGCATCGACCCGGACCGGCTGTCCGCCGCCGTCGCCTCAGGCCGCTACGACCTCGTGGTCGTGGTCAACCCGAACAACCCGACCGGCCGCCACGCGCCCGCCGCGGAGCTGCGCTCGGTCATCGCCGCCGCACCGGCCCGGACCCGCTGGTGGATCGACGAGGCATACCTGGGCTACGTCGGCCTGACCGAGTCGCTCGCCGACCTCGCGGCGGTGGACCCGCGGGTGGTGGTCTGCACGTCACTGTCCAAGATGTACGCGCTGTCGGGCATGCGGGCCGCGTACCTGGTGGCCGAGCCGACCACCACGGCGCGGCTACGTCGATGGACGCCGCCTTGGCCGGTCAGCCTCCCGGCCCAGCTGGCCGCGGTCGCCGCCCTGCGCGACCCGGCGTACTACAGCGACCGCTGGCTCCGCACCCACGCGCTGCGACGGCAATTGGCCGCCGACCTGGGTGGGTTGGACGGTCTCGGCATGGTCGAGGAGGCAGTGGCGAACTTCCTCACCGTGACCCTGCCGACCGGTGGGCCGAGCGCGGCGGAAGTGGTGAGCGAATGCCGGCGCCACGACGTGTACGTACGCGATCTGTCGCCGCTGTCCCCGAGGTACGAGGGACGTACCGTCCGGATCGCGGTCAAGGACACGGCGGAGAACGCGCGCATCGTGGCGGCTGTTGAGGCCGCGCTGGACGCGCTACGGCCGGGGCGGGCTTCGCACTCCACTCTGGCTGCCGGATCCGCTCGATGATCACTGTGGCCTCGCTGGCGCCCTTCCTCGGTGGGGCGTTGGTGCTCGGCGGTATCGGGGTGGCGGTGTCCCGGCGTCGCGAGCTGCTGATCCGATGGTGCGCCTGGGCGGTCGGAGTGCCGCTGGTCACCGGTGCGTTCTGGCTGGGCCACCCCGGCACCGCGGCGATCGCCATCGTGGTGGGCGTGATCGGAGTGCTGGAGTTCGGCGGGCTGTTGCGGCTGGCCTGGATCGACCGGGCGGTACTGGCCGCCGCGGTGACAGGCGTGGTGCTGGCCGCCTGGCTGGCACCCGGAGAGATGCTGCGGGTCCTCGCGATCGGAGCGCTCGCCGTGGCCGCGGTGCCCCTGCTGACCGGCGACGCCGACCACGGCCTGCGCCGGCTCGGCGCCGGTCTGCTCGGACTGGCCTGGCTGAGTGTGCTTGCCGCGCTGGTACCGCTCGGGGCAACCGCGCTCGCCCTCTTCGTGGCGGTCTCGGTCGCCGACATCGTGGCGTACTTCGCGGGTCAACGGCTGGGCGGGCCACGTCTGTCCCCTCTGTCCCCGGCCAAACGCTGGAGCGGAACACTCGCCGGCGCCGCGGCCGGCCTCGGCGCGCTCGCCGTACTGTCGGCACTGAGCTGGCCGATGGCGGTCGCGGTGGCGGTCGGCGGCCCGGCCGGTGACCTTCTCGAGTCCATGGTCAAGAGAGGTGCGCAGACGAAGGACGCGGGGCAATGGCTGGCGGGGTCAGGGGGGTTGCTGGACCGGATCGACTCGTTGCTGATTGCGTTGGCGGTGCTGCTTGTGCTGCGCTGATGGCACGTCAAGCCGTGCCCGCGAGCCGGCTCGGAACGCGCGAGGGCCCGGCCGACGAACCGACCGGGCCCTTGCGGACGCCCGTTGACCTGCGATGGTGCACCGATCGCCGGCCATGGCAGGCTGACTTGCGTCAGGCCTTCTTGGTCTCCCAGAAGATCTTGTCGATCTGGGCGATGTAGTCGAGGGCCTTCTGGCCGGTCGCCGGGTCGGTGGAGCCCTTGGCGGCGGAGAGGGCCTTGAGGGCGTCGTTGACCAGCTGGTGCAGCTCCGGGTACTTCTCGAAGTGCGGGGGCTTGAAGTAGTCGCTCCAGAGCACCGAGACGTGGTGCTTGGCGAGTTCGGCGCGCTGCTCCTTGATGACGGTGGCGCGGGCCTGGAAGTGCGGGTCGTCGTTGGCGGCCATCTTCTCCTGCACGGCCTTCACCGACTCCGCCTCGATGCGGGCCTGGGCCGGGTCGTACACACCACAGGGCAGGTCGCAGTGTGCGCTGACCTTGACCTTGGGGGCAAACAGGCGGGAAAGCATGGAGCATTCCTTCCTCGTGATCGTCTTCTCAGGTGGGACATTACTCCCTGCAAGAGAGGTTTTCGCGAGTGCCCCCATGGGCTTAGGACAAAAGTCCGGGGTCAGACTGAGACTGGTGGAGGATCGAACCGGGGAGGTGCCGGGGATGCCGGAGCTGTCGCAGGAGACCGAGCGCGGGAGGTCGTTCCTGCCATTCGGGGTGGCCGAGGTGACCGGGCCGTCGATGGTGCCGACGCTGTATCACGGAGACCAGCTGGTGGTGCAGTGGGGAGCCAGGGTCGGGCCGGGTGACGTCGTCGTCCTGCGGCATCCGTTCCAGCAGGACCTGCTCGTCGTCAAGCGGGTCGCGGAGCGGCGCGAGGGCGGCTGGTGGGTGCTCGGGGACAACGCGTACGCCGGGGGCGACAGCACCGACTACGGGGCCGTCCCCGAGGAGCTGGTGCTCGGCAGGGTGCGTTTTCGGTACCGGCCGCTGAAGTCCGGTCAGCGCTCGCCGTTCGCGCTGGTGCGCTGGGCGGTGTCCGCCGCCAGGCCCGTCTTCTCCGACCGGTCGGCCTCCAGGCGCTTGCGGGCGCGGTAGGCGGCCACGTTGGCGCGGGTGGCGCAGCGGTCCGAGCAGTAGCGCCGGGAGCGGTTGGTCGAGGTGTCGAGGTAGGCGTTGCGGCAGGGTGCCGCCTCGCACAGGCCGAGCCGGTCCACGCCGTACTCGGTGAGGTGGAAGGCCAGGCCCATCGCCGCGATGGCCGCGTAGCCCGCGGTCGCGTTCGACGGGTGGTCCGCGAGGTGCATGTGCCACAGCGGGCGGCCGTCGTCGTCCCGGAAGTCGTGTCCGGAGATCTGCGGGCTCACCGGGAACTCCAGGAGCAGGGAGTTCAGCAGGTCCACGGCCAGGGTCTCGTCGCCCTTGTCCGCCGCCTCGAAGACCGCGCGCAGCCGCCCCCGGACCGAGCGGAACCGTGTCACGTCCGCGTCGGTGGCCCGGCGGGCCGCCGACTGGTTGCCGCCGAACAGGTCGCGGACGGCCTCGACCGAGGTCAGTGAGTCCTTGCCCCGGGCCGGTTCCTCGCTGTTGACGAGTCGGACGGCGTAATCCGAGTAATAGGCCAGTTCCACTTGTAGTCCTTACGGAGGCGTTCTATGGTCGTGATGCGGTCGGGGTAACAGCCGGTCGTACTTCCAGGGTATTACGTGACGGGTGTCACGTGACATGGGCGACGGAGGGTCTCGATGACGGACACCGACACCACCACCACGACCGGGGCCGACTGGCAGGCCTGGCAGGAGAGCTGGGACCGGCAGCAGGAGTGGTACATGCCGGACCGGGAGGAACGCTTCAGGATCATGCTCGACATGGTCGAGGCCCTCGTCGGCCCCGCCCCGCGCATCCTCGACCTCGCCTGCGGCACGGGAAGTATCACGGCCCGGCTCTTCGCCCGGTTCCCGGACGCCACCAGCACCGGCGTCGACCTCGACCCGGCGCTCCTCGCCATCGCCGAGGGCACCTTCGCGGGCGACGACCGCGTCACCTTCGTCACCGCCGACCTCAAGGCCCCCGACTGGCCGGCGAAGCTGCCGCATCAGTCGTACGACGCCGTCCTGACCGCCACGGCCCTGCACTGGCTGCACAGCGAACCCCTCGCGGCCCTCTACGGTCAGGTCGCGGGTCTCGTCCGCGACGGCGGTGTCTTCATGAACGCGGACCACATGATCGACGACACGACGCCCCGGATCAACGAGGCCGAACGCGCCCTGCGGCACGCCCGCATGAATCAGGCCAAGCGGGACGGCGCCCTCGACTGGGCCGAGTGGTGGCAGCTCGCGAGCAAGGACCCCGTCCTCGCCGAGCCGACCGCCCGCCGCTTCGAGATCTACGGCGAGCACGCCGACGGCGACATGCCGTCCGCGGCGTGGCACGCGCGCGTACTGCGGGAGAAGGGGTTCGGGGAGGCACGGGCGGTGTGGTGCTCGCCTTCGGACACGCTGCTGCTGGCGCTGAGGTAGCGGCACGCGAAAGGGGCGGTACGGAGACTTCCGTACCGCCCCTTTTCGTACGACCGTCAGAGCACCTTGGACAGAAACGCCTGCGTCCGCTCGTGCTGCGGGTCCGTCAAGACGTCGCGCGGGTTGCCGGACTCGACGACCACGCCGCCGTCCATGAAGACCAGGCTGTCGCCGACCTCGCGGGCGAAGCCCATCTCGTGGGTGACGACGATCATCGTCATGCCTGACTCGGCGAGGTCGCGCATGACGTCGAGGACGTCGCCGACCAGCTCGGGGTCGAGGGCCGAGGTGGGCTCGTCGAAGAGCATCAACTTCGGGTCCATCGCGAGGGCCCGGGCGATGGCGACGCGCTGCTGCTGGCCGCCGGAGAGCTGGGACGGGTAGCTCTTCGCCTTGTCGGCGAGGCCCACCCGCTCCAGCAGCTGACCCGCGCGCTCCCGCGCTTCGGTCCTGCTGACGCCCTTGACCTGCACCGGCGCTTCGATGATGTTCTCGAGCGCCGTCATGTGCGGGAACAGGTTGAAGCGCTGGAAGACCATGCCGATGTCCCGGCGCTTCAGCGCGACCTCGCTGTCCTTCAGCTCGTACAGCTTGTCGCCCTTCTGACGGTAGCCGACCAGCTCTCCGTCGACGTACAGGCGACCGGCGTTGATCTTCTCGAGGTGGTTGATGCAGCGGAGGAAGGTCGACTTGCCGGAGCCGGAGGGGCCGATCAGGCAGAAGACCTCGCCGGACTTCACCTCGAGGTCGATGCCCTTGAGGACCTCGACCAGGCCGAAGGACTTGTGGACGCCTTCAGCCTTGACCATTGCAGTGGTGCTCATCGGTCAACGCCTCCAGGCTGAGAGGGACAGCATGTTCGCCTTGATCTTCTGGAACGGCGTGTCCGGAAGAGTACGGCTCGAACCGCGGGCGTAGTACCTCTCCAGGTAGTACTGACCGACGCTGAAGATCGAGGTCAGCACCAGGTACCAGGCCGCGGCGAGGAACAGCATCTCGGCCGGGGCGCCGGAGGTCTGGCCGATGTCCTGGGCGACGCGGAGCAGCTCCGAGTACTGGACCACGGACACCAGCGAGGTCGTCTTCAGCATGTTGATGACCTCGTTGCCCGTGGGCGGCACGATCACGCGCATCGCCTGCGGGACGACGATCCTGCGCAGCGTCTTGCCGTGGGTCATGCCCAGCGCGTGTGACGCCTCGGTCTGGCCCTCGTCGACCGAGAGCAGACCGGCACGGCAGATCTCCGCCATGTACGCGGCCTCGTTGAGGCCGAGGCCCAGCAGCGCGGTCAGGAACGGGGTCATGAACTGCGACCACTCGTCCTTGTAGACCGGCCCGAGGTTGATGTACTCGAAGACCAGGCCCAGGTTGAACCAGACGATGAGCTGGACCAGGACCGGGGTGCCGCGGAAGAACCAGATGTAGAACCACGCGATGGACGAGGTGACCGGGTTCTTCGACAGGCGCATCACGGCGAGCAGAATGCCGCCGACGACGCCGATCAGCATGCACAGCACCGTGAGCAGGAGTGTCTTGCCCACGCCGCTGAGGATGCGGTCGTTGAAGAAGTAGTCCGGGATCGCGCCCCAGTTGATCCTGCCCTGGGAGAACGCGTAGATGACCCCGCCCAGCGCGGCGAGGGCGATGACGGCGGAGACGTACCGCCCGTAGTGACGGACCGGGATGGCCTTGATGGCCTCCGGGCCGGCCGGCGGGGTGTCCGCCGGCCCGTCCGTCTTGTCGATGTCAACAGTCACGGATGTTGCCTTTCAGTGCCCGCAGTCCTGCGGTCACTTGCCGCCGTTGATGGTGGCTTCCTTGACGGCGCCGTCCTCGACGCCCCACTTCTTGATGACCTTGTCGTACTCGCCGTTCGCGATGATCGCGTCCAGCGCCGCCTTCAGCGCGTCCCGCAGCTCGGTCTGGTCCTTGGCGACCGCGATGCCGTACGGCGCCGCCTCGACCTGCTCGCCGACCAGCTGGAAGTCCTTGCCGCCGCCGGAGGTCTTCACGGCGTACGCGGCGACCGGGAAGTCGGAGGAACCGGCGTCGGCGCCGCCCGCGCGCAGGCGCGTCTGGGCCTGCTGGTCGTTGTCGAACGACTCGATCTTGATCGTCTTGCCGCCGGTGCACTTCTTCGCCTCGGCCTTGGCGAGGTCCTCGGAGACCGTGCCGCGCTGCAGCACGATCGTCTTGCCGCACAGGTCGGACCAGCTCTTGATGCCCTGGTCGTCGCCCTTCTTCGTGTAGATCGAGACACCGGCGGTGAAGTAGTCGACGAAGTCCACGCCTTCACCGACCTTCTTGCCGGTGTCCGAGTCGATGCCCTCCTGGCGGTCCTTCGTGTCGGTCATCGCGGACATGGCCATGTCGTACCGCTTGGAGCGCAGGCCCGTGATCAGGGTGTCGAAGGTGCCGTTCTCGAACTCGAACGTCACACCGAGCTGCTTGCCCATGGCGGCGGCGAGATCCGGGTCGATGCCGACCGTCTTGCCGGCGCTGTCCTTGAACTCGACCGGCGCGTACGCGATGTCGGAACCGACCTTGATGACGCCCTTGTCGCGGATTTCCTTGGGCAGTCGGTCGGCCAGCGGTGCCGACACGGCGGTGTCGCCGCCGTCCGAGCCGGTGTTCTCCGTCTGGTCACCGCAGCCGGTGAGCAGCAGTGCGCCTGCGACCGCGATCGAGCCGACCGCTGCCAGGCGGGAGCGCGTGGCGGTCGTGCGACGGGTGGAGCGTGCGGTCATGGTGGGTTCCTCCGGCGGATGGGTGGAGTTGCCGATGGGGCGGACGGCTGCCGATGGGCTCGGTAGTCGCCTTGGGTCTTGGGTCGACCAGAGCACACCGATCGACGAGAGCACTCGCCTTCGAGTGTCGCGACCTCGTGTGATTACGGCATCTTGCCATTCGGACTACGCCATTCAGGGCGCCCCTCATGTCAAAATCGGATAACGGGTGACCCCCGAACCGCCCCAGGTCGGACATCGTGGCCGGACCTTCTGCGGGAATCCCTCGTTCCGGCCGGAAGATCTCCGGTGTCCGGCGGTGGCCCAGGACTTGTCCCGATATGGAGCCATGAGTCATGTCACCGGCATGTGACCTTCGCGTTATGGACTCGTCGTCGGCCCGGTCCGTCCGGTAAGAAGGTTCTTTACACCCCTCATCCGGGGCTCAGGGCGCGTGTGCGGCGCGCCCGTCGCGTATGTGCCCGTACGCATCACCGACAAGGGCCTTACGCGGTGCCCGCCCGCTCCTCAACCAGGAGTGGCCACCCTCAAACCATGAAGACTTAAGGGGTAAAGCAACGTGGCAGCGGAGATCGTCAATCCTCGCAGCGACAGCACTACGGACCAGGACGGCGGGGCCGAGCCCCTCGATTCCTTCGATCCGGCATTCGCGCTGCACCGCGGCGGCAAGATGGCCGTGCAGGCCACCGTGCCGGTCCGGGACAAGGACGACCTGTCCCTCGCGTACACGCCCGGGGTCGCCCGCGTGTGCACCGCCATCGCCGAGCAGCCGGATCTGGTCCATGACTACACGTGGAAGTCGTCCGTGGTCGCGGTAGTGACCGACGGTACGGCCGTGCTCGGGCTCGGCGACATCGGGCCGGAGGCCTCCCTTCCAGTGATGGAGGGCAAGGCGATTCTGTTCAAGCAGTTCGGGGGCGTGGACGCGGTCCCGATCGCGCTGGACTGCACCGGTGTCGACGAGATCATCGAGACCGTGGTGCGGCTCGCGCCGTCGTTCGGTGGCGTGAACCTGGAGGACATCTCGGCGCCCCGGTGCTTCGAGATCGAGCGGCGGCTGCAGGAGCGGCTGGACATCCCGGTCTTCCACGACGACCAGCACGGCACGGCGGTCGTGACGCTGGCGGCCCTGCGGAACGCCGCGCGGCTGACGGGCAAGGGGCTCGGCGACCTTCGGGCCGTCATCTCGGGTGCGGGGGCAGCGGGTGTCGCCATCGCGAAGATGCTGGTCGAGGCCGGGATCGGGGACGTCGCGGTGGCCGACCGCAAGGGTGTCGTCTCCGGTGACCGGGAGGACCTGACGCCGGTCAAGCGGGAGCTGGCCGAGCTGACGAACAAGGCCGGGATCACCGGGTCGCTGGAGGCTGCCCTGGAAGGCGCCGACGTCTTCATCGGGGTCTCCGGCGGTACGGTCCCGGAGGCGGCGGTCGCTTCCATGGCCGAGGGCGCGTTCGTGTTCGCCATGGCCAACCCGAACCCCGAGGTGCACCCGGATGTGGCGCACAAGTACGCGGCGGTCGTCGCGACCGGGCGCTCGGACTTCCCGAACCAGATCAACAACGTGCTGGCGTTCCCGGGGATCTTCGCGGGCGCGCTGCAGGTGCGGGCGTCCCGGATCACGGAGGGCATGAAGCTGGCGGCCGCCGAGGCGCTGGCCGCGGTGGTCGGGGACGACCTCGCCGCCGACTACGTGATTCCGTCGCCCTTCGACGAGCGGGTCGCCCCCGCGGTGACCGCGGCGGTGGCCGCTGCTGCGCGGGCCGAGGGCGTGGCTCGCCGCTGACGCGGGTGTGAGGTGGTGGCCCCGTCCGGTTTGGGCGGGGCCATTTCTTTGCCGGTCGTGGGGCCTTTTCGTGGGGTCATTTTCGTGTTTCTTTGCCTGGTCGTGGGGCCGTTCGGGTGGTTGCGGGGCGCCGCCGCACCAAACGTCCGCGCACGTTCGTGCAAGAGGGCAAGTGTCACAGGGCCCTGTTGTTCCGTGAGCCCCGCACGCCCCCTATCGTCGAGCCCATGTTCGCCGCATACGCTGCCCGAATCGACCGTGACCAGCCGCTGACCGGCCTGGAGTTGGGGGAGCGTCCGGCTCCCGAGGCTCGCGCCGGCTGGAGCGTCGTCAACGTCAGAGCCGCCTCTCTCAACCATCACGACCTGTGGTCCCTGCGGGGCGTGGGCCTCTCGGACGATCTGCTGCCGATGATCCTCGGATGCGACGCCGCGGGGGTCGACGAGGACGGCAACGAGGTCGTGCTGCACTCCGTCATCGGTCAGAGCGGGCACGGGGTCGGCCCCAAGGAGCCGCGCTCCATCCTCACCGAGCGGTACCAGGGAACCTTCGCCGAGCAGGTCGCCGTACCTACGTGGAACGTGCTGCCGAAGCCCAAGGAGCTGTCCTTCGAGGAGGCTGCCTGTCTGCCCACGGCCTGGCTGACGGCGTATCGGATGCTGTTCACCAATGCGGGGGTGCGGCCGGGAGACTCCGTGCTCGTGCAGGGGGCAGGCGGCGGGGTCGCCACGGCCGCGATCGTGCTGGGGAAGGCGGCGGGGCTTCGGGTCTTCGCCACCAGCCGGGACGAGGCCAAGCGGAAGCGGGCCGTGGAGCTGGGGGCGGTGGAGGCCGTGGAGTCGGGGGCGCGGCTGCCGCAGCGGGTCGATGCCGTGATCGAGACCGTGGGCGCCGCCACCTGGTCGCATTCCGTGAAGTCGCTGCGGCCCGGGGGCACTCTCGTCATCTCCGGGGCGACGAGCGGTGACCGTCCCTCGCACGCCGAACTGACCCGGATCTTCTTCCTGGAGCTCAAGGTCGTGGGGTCCACGATGGGCACCAAGGACGAGCTGGAGGATCTGCTCTCCTTCTGTGCCGCCACGGGCGTGCGTCCCGTGATCGACGAGGTCCTTCCGCTGGACCGCGCTCGCGAGGGCTTCGAACGGCTGGAGTCCGGTGAGCAGTTCGGCAAGGTCGTGTTCACGAACGGCTGACGGGTTCGTTTTCGCCGCACGCCAAGTCGCCGCACGCCAAGTCGCCGCACGCCAAGTCGCTGTACGCCAAGGGCCGGCCCGGTTTCGGGTCGGCCCTTGGCGTGCGTCAACCATGGTTGACAATGGGGTGATGTCAACGTAGGTTGACGTCATGACCGAAGCAACGGATCTCGCCGAGCGTGCGGGTGATCGCGACCCACGGGTCGGGCTGCGGGCCGTCGCCGCACTGCGCCGGCTGCTGGAGCAGCTGGAGGCGGTACAGGTGCGCAGTGCGCGCAATCAGGGCTGGTCGTGGCAGGAGATCGCCGCGGAACTCGGTGTGAGCAGGCAGGCCGTGCACAAGAAGTACGGGAGGAATTGATGTTCGAGCGGTTTACGAAGGACGCCCGGGCAGTGGTGGAGGCGGCGGTCGGGCACGCCGAGCGGGAGGGGGCGTCGTACGTCGACACCGAGCACATGCTGCTCGCCCTGCTCGACAGGGAGGGCAGCCGGGGGTCCTTCGCGCTGGCCTCGCTCCTCGGCCACGGCCCGGACGGCAAGGAGTCGGTGCGAGGTGCCGTCGTCGAGGCGCGGCGGCGGGGCGGCCTGTCGCGGGCCGACACCGACGCGCTCGCGGGCCTGGGGATCGACGTCTCGGAGATCGTCGCCCGGGTCGAGGAGGTCCACGGTGTCGGGGCGATGTCCGGTGACCGGCGCGGCAAGGGGTGGTTCGGGCACCGTCCCTTCACTCGGGGTGCCAAGGACACGCTGGTGGAGGCCCTGCGGGTCGCTTCCGGGCGCCGTGATCGGCAGATCGGGGATGAGCACCTCCTGCTCGCCCTGGCCGCCCGGCCCGGCGTCCCCGCCGAGGTCCTCGCCGATCACGGAGTGACGTACGAGGCGCTGACGCGTGTGCTGTACGGCGGGGGAGAGGCGAAGGCCGGCTGACGGGGTGGGGCGTTTCCTCTGGCAGTGCGGCTGATCCCGGTCGCCGCACTGCCCTACGCGGGCGGCGTCACCCCTTCGGTGTCCGCAGCAGCGCCCCGATATGTGCCGCCGCCGTCGACAAGTGGCGGCGGGTGTCGCGGAGTTGGTCGGCCGTGACGCCATGGTCGCGGGCCGCGTCGCGGATGTCGTCGCGGAAGCGGTCCAGCAGCCGGTCGAGGTCGCGGGCCGGGTCGCCGGTGGGGGCCTCGTGGGCCCAGGAGGGTTCGAAGTCGGCCGGGAAGTCCTCCGGGGTGTCGGAGTACTCCGGCTCGGCGGGCTCCGACTTGGCGGTGCCGGTCCGGCCGAAACCGAAGTCCCTGCCGAACTCCTTGCCGTAGTCCTTCCCGAACTCGCCGAACTCCCTGGCCAGTTCCGTCAGGCCCTCGCGCACGCCCGTCGGCCAGTCGCCCCGCGCGAAGTGGTCCTGCACCTGCTCCTGGACCCGTCGGGCGATGCGCTGCACCTCCTCCTGCGCCTGTGCCCGGGCCCGGTCCTGGGCCTCCTTGGCCTGGCGCCGGGCCCGCTGGGCCTCCTCGCGGGCCCGGCGGCTCTCGTCCTTGGCGCGCCTGGCCTGCTCCTTCCACTCCTGCTTGACGCGACGCATCTCCTCCTTGGCGGCGCGCCAGGACTCCTTGTCGGCGTAGTCCGCGAAGTCGCCGAGCGGGCCGTCCTGTTCGACATGTGCCTGGGTGCCGGTGCCCCGGCGGGCCTCGCTCGCCGCCGCCCGCATCTCGCGCCGCAGGTCACCGGCCGCGCCGCGCACATCGGCCTGGATCTCGGCGGCGAGTTCCGCGACGGACTCCCGGATCTCCAGCTCCAGGTCGGCCAGTTCACCGCTGCGGTCGGCCAGTTCGGCGCGGCCAGCGTCCGTGATGGCGTACACCTTGCGGCCGCCCTCGGTGGTGTGGGTGACCAGGCCCTCGGCCTCCAGCTTGGCCAGGCGCGGGTAGACGGTGCCCGCCGAGGGGGCGTACAGGCCCTGGAAGCGGTCTTCGAGGAGCCGGATCACCTCGTAGCCGTGGCGCGGTGATTCGTCCAGCAGCTTCAGCAGATAGAGGCGGAGGCGGCCGTGGGCGAAGACGGGAGGCATGTCAGAGCACCTTCTTGTCGGTCGTGCCGTCGGCCGGGGCGCTGGTGGCGCCGGCGCCCGGACCGGAAAGGGAATTGTCCCCCGAGCCGGCCTGTGGTCCGTCCCCCGAGTCATCGTGTGGACGGTAGGCCGAGTCATCGTGTGGACCGTCCGCCGGGGTGTCCTGTGGACCGTTCGCCGACGCGTCGTCCCCGGCGGCGTCCCTCGGGGCGTCCGCCGGTCCGGCCGGTGAGTCCCACGGCTCTTCCTCCTCGTCCTCCCTGGGCGGGCGGGGCAGCAGCGCGATCGAGCCGGAGACGGTGGTCGCGCGGAGCTTGCCGTTGCCCGGGCCGAGACGGCCGGTGATCTTGTGGGCGCCCCACTGGCCGTGGACGCGGAGTCCTGCGAAGGCGTTGGAGATCGTCCCGCTCGCGGTGTTCGCCTCGACCTCTGCGTCCGCCCGCTGCGGCAGCCGGATGGCGATCTCGCCGGAGACGCTGGTCAGCCGTACGTCCGTGGGGCCCTCGGGATCCAGGTCGACGATCATGGAGCCGCTGACCGAGTCGGCCCGCACGGAGGAGCCCGAGCCCTCGACCACGGTGAGGTCGCCGGAGACCGAGTTGAAGCGCAGATCGCCGGTGACGGCCTGGGCCTCCAGATTCCCGGAGACCGTGTCCGCGCGGACCGGGCCGGAGAGCCGGACGAGGGCGGTGTCGCCGGTGACGCCCTTCACCACCGAGGGACCGTCGATCCCGGAGACGACCGCGCCCGCCCCGACCACCCCGACCTCCACGCGCGTGGACGCCGGAACGGCCAGGGAGACCACGGCACGGCGGCGCCAGCCCTTGCGGTCCAGCCACTTGAGGAAGCCCTTCCAGGGCAGGTCGTCGTACGCCACCGTCAGCGTGCCGTCCTGCTGGGTGACCGCCAGCGGCGGGCCCTCGATCTCGGAGACCTCCAGGCGGGCGGAACCTTCGTCCGTCCCCACGACGTTCACCGTTCCGTTGACGATGCGCACATGGAGCTCGCTCACCGGCTCGTCGAAGGTGAGCTTCCTGGGCTCGGTGACGGACCACTCGGACATGGTGCAGACCTCCTAGCGGCGACGCGTCATATCGCGTCTCTTGCTATTCAAGATATATCGCGGATGGGGAAAGTCAAGACACTCGTTCTGGGGATGCGTGCGCCCTGAAAGTGACCAAACGGGGTGAATCGCCCTAACGTGTGATCATGTCGACGGAAGCCTCCCGTACCGCTCCCGCGCCGGGTGCCCTGCTGCTCTGCCGGGCGGAGCCCGAGTCCGTCGGCCCTGCCGCCCAGCTGCTGCACGAGCGCATGCTGCTCACCCCGGCCGGCGCGGAGTGGAGCGTTCTGGTCCCCGAGGGCACGCCATGGCTGCACGGCGGTGAACCCGTCGAGCGCGTCGTCACCGGCTGGGCCACCGCCCTGGCCGTCAGTGCCCCCTGGCCCGTCCTCGCCGTCTGGTGGGACGCCGACCGCGGCGGCTTCACCCTCGCGTCCGGCTTCCGCCGCCCCGTCGGCTACGACTGGCTCGGCGATGGCATCCCGGCCGGTGAGGACGAGGCCATGCGCACCTTCGCCGCCCGTCTCGGGCTCGACCCGGTGCTGGACATGCAGGCCCTGGACGCGCTGACGAAACCGGACTCCGCCGCCGACGCGCGCGCACGCGTGCGTGGCCTGCTCGCGGTCCTCACGCGCGCGGGAGTGGCCCTTCCGGCCGGCCTCGCCCCCGGCGAACCCGCCGACCGGCTGAGCGAGGCGGCCCGCGCCCACCCACAGGCGCGGATCGTGGAGTGGCCGGGCGGGCGCGAGGCCGTGCGCGCCAGACTGGCCGCCGTCGATCGCGGCCGTCTGGGCCCCTGGCTGCCCTGGTCCGGCGACCCCAGGGCCCGCGCCCTCGCCTTCGCGCAGGTGGCGGCAGGGCTGCCGCTGACGGTCTGGGGTGTACGGCGGCGCAGTGGCGGCTGGGTCGTCGCGGGGGCGCTGCTGGTCGCGCACGGCGCGCTCGGGCTGGCGTACGGGATCGTGCGCCCGCGCGACTGACGCGCGGCGCCCGCGCCCGAGCGGCCGACGCGCGCGCGTGTGCACCGCGCTCCAGCCGCGCTCCGGGGCCGGCGGAAACCGTACAGACCCCCGATTACATAGGCTGTCCTTCACTGCACGACCAGGACGTATGACGACGGAGAGCACCCCATGTACTTCACCGACCGCGGCATCGAGGAACTGGAGAAGCGGCGCGGCGAGGAAGAGATCACCTTCGAGTGGCTTGCCGAACAGCTGCGGACGTTCGTGGATCTCAACCCGGACTTCGAGGTGCCGGTCGAGCGCCTGGCGACCTGGCTGGCCCGGCTGGACGACGAGGACGAAGAGTAGATCCGATCGCCAACTGGCCCCTCTCGCCCTGGACTTCATCCGGAGTTAGCCTTCTTCCTTCTCTTGCGTAGCGGAGGACGGGGGCGTCATGGGTGGAGGGGTCGAACGGATACGGCTCGACGACGGGACCGTCGTATGGGCCAGAATCGGCGCGGCGGACGAGGCCGCGCTGGAACGGGACGGTTATCAGGACACCGGGATCGGGGGCCGGATCACCGACATGGCGGACGGCCTCTCCGGCACGGTCGGCGGCGTCGTGCGCTCCTTGCGCGCCGGTCTTGACCTCACGGCGCCGGTCGAGGTGGCCGTGACCTTCGGCATCGAACTGTCGGCGCAGTCCGGCAGGATCGTGAGCGCCATCGCGGGAGCCGGCGGTCAGGCCGCGCTGACGGTGTCCCTGACCTGGACCGAACCGGCCCGGGAGGACGGCGGCCCGGATCCGCGGCCGGGAGACGGCGGCGACGCGTCGAACGGACGCCTGGCCTCCGGCGCCGAATGAGCGCCCTTGAAGTCGTGGTGCGCCCCTCCCTCGCCCGCATCGAGGAGCCGGGCGCCGGGTATGCAAAGGGCTACTGGGGATCCGGCTTCTTCATCGCCCCGGGCTGGCTGCTGACCTGCGCTCATGTCGTGGGGAAGGGGGGAGCTGCGGTGTTGCGAGGGGAGGCTGCCGTCGGCGTCACCTGGGAGGGCGACGCCGGCACCGGCGCATCGAGCGCCACCACCGGTGAAGTCGTCCTCGCCAAGCCCCGGCCCGACGCACCCGAAAGGGCCGGCAGCAGCTGGCAGTTGCCGGACATCGCGCTCGTCAGGGTCCCGGCCGCGACGGACGCGCGGTGTGTGTGGCTCACCGACCGCGAGCCCGGCATCCCCGGCCCGGTCGGTCTGCACGGCTGGTCACGGCAGACCGGCGACGTCGGCATCCGGGGCGGCGTCGGCGAGGCCCGCGGCTGGGACGCGGGCGCGATGGTGATCGGCGACAGCCTGCCCGTCGACGGGCTCTCCGGCGGACCCGTGGTCGATCTGAGGTACGGCGCCGTCGTCGGCTTGAACAAGGGCCGCGGCCGGGACGAGGGGGTCGCCGTCCCGATCACCGCGCTGTACCAACTGCTGGAGCTGCCCGGCGGCGACGTGCTGCACACCGTGCTGCGCGAGCACGACCTGTACCACCTCCGACGGCTGTCCGACGGCCGGCCGGCGGATCCGGACTGGCCCTCCGCGCAGGCCGACCTGCCGGGGCAGCGCGGCTCGGCCGTCACCCCCGAGCTGCGGATCCGCCTCCACGGCCACCTCGCCCACCTCCCGCCGCCCGCCCGTACGGGCGACGTGATGCGCCTGGTCCACGAGGTCAGGCGCCTGGTGACGGACGAGCGGTCCCCCTCCCCGATCCTGCACGAACCGCACACCTGGCGGGAGGGCACCGGACTGTTGACGGGCCTGCGCGCCCCCGGCCGTGGCGACGGAAGGTCCCGCGTCGATCTCGAAGCCGTCCTGCTGTACGCGGCGATGGTGGCCCTGCACTGCGTCCGGGAGCGGCCTGCCGAGGTGGCGCGGGAGCCGCTGCGCGAGTTCACCGACTGGATCACCGAGCAGGCCCGCCACCACGACCACTGGGCGGTGCGCGAACACATCGGCCGGCTGCTCGACGGTCTCGGCCGTCCACCCGGTCCCCGGTCGGCCCGGCCGGCCCCGCCACCGCC
Organism: Streptomyces sp. 4N124; assembly: GCF_052245395.1. Lineage (NCBI taxonomy): Bacteria > Bacillati > Actinomycetota > Actinomycetes > Kitasatosporales > Streptomycetaceae > Streptomyces > Streptomyces sp. 4N124. The sequence continues at coordinate 131,245 of NZ_JBQQBS010000005.1, read as the reverse complement.
CTCGACCCGCATAGACGTCCTCGTCACCATCGGCGACCGCCTCTACGGCGACCGCTATCCCTGGCGCGTCCAGCTCCTGTACGACGGACGCGACGTCACGCCGGTCGACGGCGACGACCGCGGCGTGCCCCTGGAGCGGCTGCACGAGTCCCTGCGGGAACCGCTCGCGCGGGCCCTGAGCCAGGGCGACCACGGTGAACACCTGGCCGCGGTCGAGGTGTTCCTGCCACGTCGGCTGTTCGACCTCCCGGTCGACGAATGGCAGCTCGCCCCGGACGACCCCGAGGACGACGAAGCCGACCTGTTCGACGAGCGATCCGTACCCCTCGGACTGCGCAGAACCGTCGTCATCCGCGACCTGAAGCGCAACAGCGGTGTACCGAAGCCCGACTGGCGCCACCGCTGGCGGGGTACGCAACGCGGCCGGCTGTCCGCCGAGCCGCTGTACGCCGACGCCCGGGAGGACGGCGGCACGGCCGGCGGTCAGCAGCGCAAATGGGCTGTCTACGGCCGCATGCTGGGCATGGCGGAAGGGCGTGTCCCCGTGCTCTGCGGCCCCGTCGGCAGCGGGGACGCCCGGGTGGCCCTGGAGGCGGCGCTGATGACCGGTCACTCCGTGGTGCTCTGGCGCCGGGACGGCCACGATCACGACGAGTGCGGCGACTTTCACGGACAGGCCGCCGGTCTGCTGGAGTCGGCCGGCCGGGTGGAGGCCCTGCACGCTCCGGTGCGCGAACTGCGCGTCCGGGCGGCCGATCTGGACACCGCGCGGGCTCAAGGCCTGCGGGGCAGAATCGCCGTACTCCTGGATCCACCGGACCGTCCGCCCTACGGAAGGGAGCCCATGCGACCGCCGTCGCCGGCCGGACCCGACAGCTGAGCGGGCCGTCAACCGGCATATGAGACAAGGGCGTTGGCCGACCGGATCGGAACACCGGGCGCCCTGGAACCTCGGCAGGCACGGTGGTTGGGCGGTAACGTCATACGTCGAACGGCCGGGCCCGCTGCATGATCACCAGAGCCGGGAGGAGCCCATGGTGAACGACTGGCGGATCTACCGAGGAGTGGGTCAGCCGCACGACGGTGTACGGCAGTTGCCTGCCCCGCCGCCGTGGCGCGACTTCGAGGGCGCGCGGAGCGGCCCGGAGCCCGGCGACGAGGACCCCAGCAGCGCCCGCCGGCTCGGCGTCCGCCGCCGCCTCGTGGAGAACTACGCGCCGCGTGCCGCCGAGGTCGACGCCGTCAACGCCGCGCTCTATCTGCGCCGTCCGCTCCTCGTCACCGGCAACCCGGGCACCGGCAAGTCCACCCTCGCCTATGCGGTGGCGCACGAGCTGGGCCTGGGGCGGGTGTTGCGCTGGCCGATCGTCAGCCGGTCCACCCTCCAGGACGGCCTGTACCGCTACGACGCGATCGGCCGGCTCCAGGACGTCCAGCTGGAGCGGGCCCAGGGCGGCGCCGGGCCCGCGGCGGCCCCCTCCGGCATCGGGTCGTACATCCGGCTCGGGCCGCTCGGCACCGCGCTGCTGCCCGCGGAGCGACCCCGCGTGCTGCTCATCGACGAGCTCGACAAGAGCGACCTCGACCTGCCCAACGACCTGCTGAACACGCTGGAGGAGGGCGAGTTCGCCATCCCCGAGCTGGAGCGGCTCGCGGACCGCGAACCCGTCGTGGAGGTGCTCACCCACGACGGCGAGCGCGTGTCCGTACGGGACGGACGGATCGCCTGCACCGCCTTCCCGGTGATCATCCTGACGTCCAACGGCGAACGGGACTTCCCCGCCCCGCTGCTCAGGCGCTGCGTCCAGCTCGAACTGGAGCCGCCCGGCGAGGAGCAGCTCACCGCCATGGTCGAGGCGCACCTCGGTGACGAGGGCCTCGCCGCCGGCCGCGATCTGATCACCCGGTTCCTGGACCGCGAGCCGGGCGAGGTCGTCGCCGCGGACCAGTTGCTCAACGCCCTCTTCCTCACCCAGCACGCACCGAACACGGAACGCCTCACCCGGGAGCGCATCGCGGACCTGCTGATGCAGCCGCTCGACCGTACGAGGTGAGGGACGGATGCCGGGAATGCGTCTGGACGAGCTGATACGCAGGCTGCGCCACGGCGGCCTCGACCTGACCGCCGAACAGGTCGCGGACGCGGTCTGGCTGGCCCGACGGCTCGGCGCGGCGGCTCCCAGCGACGACCCCGGCGGCGCACCGGACGTCCCGGAGCCGGCACACGTCCCGCCGGAGGAGCGGTCGGAGCGCCCCGGGGAGCCGGCCCCGTCCGGCGGACGGCGCACCGGCGACGACCCGGCCCCGTCCACCCCGGTCCCCCTGCACACGGCCGCCGGTGCGTCGGGTGCCCTGGTCGACGGCACACAGCACATCTTCCCGGTGCGTGCTCCCGCCGCCACCGCCCTGCCCGGACTGCTCGGCCTGGAGAAGGCGTTACGGGCCCTCGGCCGCTACCGGGTCGACGCCTCCGCGGTCCAGGAAGCCGGGATCGACGAGGAGAAGACCGCCGAACACGCCGCCGCGAGCGGGCTCCTGCTGCCCGTGCCACGGCTCGGCGGCCGGCACCGCTGCGACGTCCAGCTGCTGATGGACACGGGACCCGCGATGGCCGTATGGGGTCGGCTGGTCGAGGAACTGCGACAGGCCTGCCAGCAGTCCGGCGCCTTCGCGTCCGTACGCGTCCACCAGCTGTACGACGACGGATCCGGTACCCCGCTCGTCGGTACGACCGCCGGGCCCGCCCGGCACACCCGGCTGCGCTCGGCCGACGAACTGCACGACCCGTCGGGCCGTTGCCTCACCTTTGTGATCAGTGACTGCGTCGGCCCGCTGTGGCAGAACGGCGCCGCACAGCGGCTCCTGCACACCTGGCCCCGTGCCTCGCCGCTCGCCGTGATCCAGCCGCTGCCGCCCCGCCTGTGGGGCCGTACCGCCCTGCCCGCCGAACCGGGCCTGCTCCTGCGGCCCGCCGAACTCGGCGGCCGTATCACCTTCCTGCCCGACGACGAGCCCTGGGACGAACCGGCCGCCGACGCCCGGCCCGTGCCGGTGCTCCAGCCGAGTGCCGAGGCGTTCGAGGCGTGGGCACGGCTGTTGTCGGGCACCGGGCCGACCCGCGAGCGGGCGTGGGCCGCCTGGACGACCCCGGAGGTGCCGTCCGGGGCCTCGGCCCGGAGCGCGGCCTCCCCACCCGGGCAGGGCCCGCGTGGTGACGACGACCTTCTGCGCGCCTTCCGGGCCGGCGCCTCGCCCGGCGCGCTCCGGCTGGCCGTGTACCTCGCGGCGGCGCCGCTCACCCTGCCGGTCATGCAGCTCGTCCAGCGGGCGATGCTCCCGGACACCGGACCCATGGAGCTGGCCGAGGTGCTGCTCGGCGGACTGCTGCGGCAGCTGCCCGGCACCGAGGCCCAGCCCTGCTTCGCCTATCCGGGCCGGGTACAGGACCTGCTGCTCTCCTCCCTCGACCAGGACACGGCCGGACTGGTCCTCAAGCACTGCTCCGCCTACGTCGAACGGCACTTCGGCAAGGGGACCCGCAACTTCGCCGCGTTCGCCGCGGCCCGGCTCGCCGACCACGCTCCCACCGTCGGCGGCCCGTCCCTGGACGCCGACGGCCCACGGGACGCCGAAGGGGGAGTAGAGGCCGAGCTGTTCGCGCGCATCCCGGCGCGGGTGCTGCGTTTCTATCTGCCCGATCTGGTGACCCCCGGGCCCGTCGAGGAGGCGGAGCGACTGTTCGGCCAGTGGCAGGCGCTGGCCGACCCGGAGGTGCTGCACCGGGCGCGGGAACAGGCGGAGGCCGCGGTACGCGTGCCCGCGCCGGCCGGGGACGACAGCGTACGGGCCCGGCTGGTCCTCGGCCGGGTGCTGCGCGCCGAGGCCGGGACGTCGGCGGCGCGCGCCGGAGGCCGCCGGACCGAGCTGCTGCGCACGGCGGTCGAGGAGCTGGCGACGGCCCATTCCACGGCCTCGGCGGACAGCGCGGAACAGGCCGACGCCGCGCTCGAACTCGCGGCGGGCCGCCATGAGCTGTGGCGTCTGACGGGCGAGACGGAACAGCTGACGGCCGCGCTGGAGGTCCTCGCACCCGAGAGCGCTCCATGGCCCACGGTGGCTCGACTGGCCGGCGAGGGGAGACGGCAGGCGGAGGCAGTGAGCGAGCGGGCGGACGCCGGGCGTTTCCAGGTCGCGCACCGGGCTCGGTTGCTGCGACGCGGGCGGATCCTGCTCGATCTGGCCCGGCCCGGTGCCGCCGTTCCCGAACTTGAGGAGGCCTGCGCCCTGTTGGACCTCGACGGCGCTCCCGGCGCCGTACGCAGTCCCGCTCTGCTCGATCTGGCGCGGGCCCTGCGCGCGGCCGGAGCCGAGGACGCGATGACGCGCGCGGTCCTCGTGGCGGCCGAACGTGCCGCGGGCGACGACCCCGCCCTGCGGCTGCCCTGCCTGGCCGCCCTGGCCACGTTCCACGACGCGGCGGGCGAGACCCGGGAGGCCGACGAAGCGTACGAGAGGGCCGCCCTGCTCGCCCCGCCGGACAGCCTTCGGCGCTGCGAACTCCTCACGGCCTGGGGCGAGTCGCTGCTGCGGCGCGCTTCGGCAGGGGACGGCGCGCGGATCGTGGACCGCGCCGAGAACGTGCTGCGCGAGGCGCTCAAGGCGCTGCCCGCGTGGTCCGAACAGCGCGGCCGGCTGCAGGGGCTCGTCGGCAGCGCGCTGGCGCAGCGGTTCCGTCATCTGGGCTTCCTGCCGGACCTGTTCGAGAGCCGGCATCTGCTGACCCAGGCGGTGCGCGCCGCGGCCGACGCCGGCGTACGCGCCGAGGCCTGGCTCCAGCTCGGCCGGGTGCGCCTCGAAGGGTGGTACCGGGCCGGGGCGCCCGTCCTCGTCGACGCGCTCCAGGCGTACGAGAACGCCGAGCGCGAGGCCGGGGAGGCCCACGGCACCGATCCGGGTTCGGTGACGGCGGCCCGGGCCCGGCACGGACGGGGCGCGGTCCTCGTGCTCATGGGGCGGCCGGGGGCGGCCCTGACGGCGTACCGGTCGGCCCGGGAGCGGTGGCAGGGGCTGGTCGCCGCGTTGCGCGAGGTCGACTGGGCAGACGTGGAGTCGACGCGGCGCGCGGAGTAGGAGCTCGCGGCGGCACCGGATCGGGCGGGCGGGACACGGACGATGCCGGAGGAGGCGTGGGGGCGGGTGGCGCCGCCGTGGTGGCCGTGGTCGCAGGAGTGGACCAACACCGGCGAGCTTGACCGGAGTTGATCCGCACAGGGTTTCTGTTTCCGGCCCGTCGGGAAGAAGACGGCAGCTACGGCGACTGGGCGGGGCAGGCGCGGGCAGGGAGGAGCCGAGGGTGGCGGAGCAGCGGAAGAGGGCGGTCGGCCCCGGTGAGGACGCCGGACGTACCGCGCCCCTGCCCGACCTCACCGACATAGACCTGCGGACCTTGCGTGCCATGGACGACCCGGAGCTCAGCGCGGCGGTCGAGCGGGTGCTGCGCGGCTCTGCCGAGTTCCAGGAGGTCTGGTACGGGGACGGCGACGGCGAGATCAGTCCGCGCGAGCCTGGTGAACGAACGTTTTCAGTCGGACTCGTCGAGATCGGGCAGGCCGAGGACAACCGGGGATGACCCGGGCTCCGGTCTCCGCCGAAGTCTTCACGGCGCTCGCGAGGACCCGGCCCGCGCCGAAGGCCACGACGGCACTGCGTGTCGCACTCCACGCGCGTCGCATGCTGCTCGTCAAGTCCCTCCTCGTCCGGGTCGAACGGCAGTCGGCCGCGCTCGCCCCGGCGGTCCGGCGTCGCTTCGAGCGGGACTGGGCGCTGCTGGTGCGGGCGGAGCGGACCGACGCCGCCGCGGTCCGGGAGGTCGTCGACTACCCGATGACCGGTGCCTGGCTCACACAGGCGCTCGCCGCACCGGACGGCGCGCCCTTCGCACGGCAGCTGGCCCATATGGGCGGCGTGGCCGTCGCGGCGGCCGTCCGTGCGGGTTGCCCGGTCGACGGTACGCTCCCGACGCCCTCGGGAGCGCTGGTGCTGCCCGGCCTCGGCGTGCTGCGCTGCCCGTCCGGCCACGCGCGTCTGAGCGGGCAGCCGGGGCTGGTGCGGATCACGGACGACGCGGGCCACAACGACGTCCTGCTGCCGCGGCCGGTGGTCCGGCCGGGGAGCGGCACACCCGGCGGGACCGGGCGCGGACCCGGCTGGTCCGCGCTGCGCACCCTGCCCGGCAGCACCGTCGTCCTCGACGACCTCGACCCGTACCGGGTGCCGCCGTCCGGCATAGGGCCGCAGTCCCTGCTCGCGGCCGAACGCCCCTACAGCTCCTACCGGATGTGGGCCCGTCGATGGCGCGAGGCCTCGGCGCTGCTGTCGGCGACGGACCCGGACCGCGCCGCCGAGCTGCCGGCGCTGCTGCGCGCCATAGTGCCGCTGGCGGCAGCGGAGCGCCCTGGAGGTACCTCGATGGGCGCCACCCTCCGGGCCGCCCCGGGGGCCGCCCTGACCCAGCTGCCCGACGAGGGGCGGGAGCTTGCCGAGTCCCTGGTGCACGAGACGCACCACAGCAAGCTGGCCGCCCTCGACGAACTCGTCCCGCTGTGCCGTCCCGGCAGGGGCACCGCGCACCGGGTGGCCTGGCGCTCCGACCCCCGGCCCGTTCCGGCGGTTCTCCAGGGCGCTTACGCGCATCTGGCGCTCGCCGACCTGTGGTGGCGGGCAGGCAATGGATCCCGGGCTCCCGCGGACTGGCGGCTCAGGGCCCGGGAACGCTTCGAAGCGCAGCGGGAAGAGGTCGGCGAGGCCTTGTCCGTCCTGCGCGAATCCGATGAACTGACCTGTGCGGGCAGGGAGTTCGTCCAGGAGATGGGTAGGCACCACGCAGGTCTCGGGGTGACAGCCCGAAACCTTCTGTGACACTTCGTGTACGTATGAGTGCATTGCGTTAGCGTGTGGCGCGAGAAGCGGCAGACGCGGGAACAGGGAGCGTGCGATGGCGGAACAGCGGCGGTCGGGCGGGGACGGTGCCTCGGCACCCGACCGCGTCCTGGTGGTCTTCCCCGGCTACCACCGCTCGTGGGCGACATGGATCGCCCAGTGCCTGGAGAGTCACGGAAACCAGGCCACCCTGCAGCGCTGGGACCCGCCGCGCGAGGTCGCGCTGGAGGACTCGCTCGGCGACCTGCTGCTGGCTTCCGGTCCGGTGCTCCTCGTCCTCGACGACTGGTTCTTCGAACTGGGCCCGCGCCCGGCCGGCGAGTGGAACGACGTCCTGCGCGGCTTCGTCGCCGCGCACGCCGACCGGTTCGCCGCCGTCAACCTCACCAACCGGCCGCTGCTGCCCGCCACCGCGGTCCTCGAACCGGCCAGCCTGTGGGGGCTCAGCGAGGAAGCGGCCGAGGAGCGGCTGCTGCGGCGGCTGGGCCTGGAGCGCCGTCGTAACCCCAGGCCACCCGCCATCCGGGTCCGCTACCCCGAGACACGGTGCGAGATCTGGGGCGAAGTGCCGCGCCGCAACCCGCGGTTCACGGGCCGCGACGACCTCCTCACCGGCATCCACCAGCGCCTCGCCGACGCCGACCGCGGCGCCGCCGTATGCACCCTGCTCGGCATGTCCGGGATCGGCAAGACCCAGCTCGCCGCCGAATACGCGCACCGGTTCAGCCCCGACTACGACGTGGTGTGGTGGGTCAACTCCGACGACCGCAACATCCAGCGGGACCGGCTCGGCGAACTCGCCGTGGAACTCGGACTGCGCATCGGCAGCGAGCCCGGCGAACGCATCCGCGCCGTACGGGACGCCCTGCGACGCGGCGAGCCGCACACCAACTGGCTGCTGATCTTCGACGGCTGGGACGACACCGACGGGATCAACGCGCTGCTCCCGCAGGGGGCAGGACACGTCCTCGTCACGTCCCGCAACCGCGCCTGGAGCGAGCACAGCGACGTCCTCGAAGTCCCTGCCTTCCTGCGCCCGGAGTCCACCGGCTACCTGATGCGCCGCGCCCCCCACATCACGGCGGACCAGGCGGACGAGGTCGCCGCCGAGTTCGGCGACGTACCCCTGCCGCTCGTCCAGGCCGCCTCCTGGCTAGGTGAGTCGCGCATGGAAGTGCCGGAGTACCTGCGGATGGTCCGTGAGCGCAGGCTCTCCACCGTGGACGAGCCCGTCACCGGCGACGGCGGCTTCCCGCAGTCGTCCATGACCTCCTGGTCGATACTGCTCAACCGTCTGCGCAACGCGCAGCCGCAGGCCATCGACGTCCTGGGCCTGTGCACCTCGTTCGCGCCCGGACGCATCCCGCTCGGCCTCATCCGCGCCTACCCGCAGGCCGACCTCCCCGAGGAACTGCGCTGGATGTCGACCGACCTGGCCGCCTGGACCCGGGCCCTGGACACCCTGGTCAACTACTCGGTGCTCACCCGGGAGACCCGCGGTCCGGTCGGTGCCGAGATGGGCCCGCACCAGGAGTCGGTGCACATGCACCGGCTCGTCCACGACATCGTCTCGAAGCTGACCAGCGAGGACAGCCGCACCACCCATCGCAGGGCGGTACGCGTCCTGATCGCGCAGGCCGATCCCGGCAACCCCCTGGACAGCAGGAACTGGCCGCTCTACGCCGAGCTGGTGCCGCATCTGGAGCCCTCGGGCGCACTCAGCAGCACCCAGCCGCGGGTGCAGGAGACCGTCCTGAACTGCCTGCGGTACTGCTTCCGCAGCGGGGAGTACAAGAGCGGCCTGGACCTGGCCCAGCGGATCCGCGACCACTGGTCGCAGTTCATGGATCCGCTGGCCCAGCCCATGCTCGCCCTGACCACGCAGGAGGGCAACATCCTGCGGGCCAGGGGACAGTTCCGCGACGCCTACGAGCTGGACCGCGGCGTCCATGAGCGGCTGCGCACCGCCGAGCCGCCCAACGAGCTGGCTCAACTGTCCACCAAGGGCGCCATGGCCGCCGGCCTGCGTCACCTCGGCCGGTACGGCGAGGCACACGAGCTGCAGCGGGAGGTCCTCGACGGCTACAGCCGGCAGCTCGGCACGGACGAGGCCGTCACGCTGATCGCCCGGCACAACCTCGGCGTCGGCCTGCGTCTCCTCGGCCGGTACCAGGAGGCGTACGACCTCGACCTGGAGACCCTCGCCCGGCGGGAGAGCGTGCTGCGCGCCCGGCACATCAGCACGCTCAGCTCGGGCAACGCGGTCGCACAGGACCTGCGCTTCCTCGGCCGCTGGCGCGATGCGCTGACCCGCCAGGAGCCCGTGGTCCGCATGCATGTGCAGGTGCTCGGCCCGCAGCATCCGCAGACGCTCTCCGCCCGCGGCCAGCTGGTCATGTGCCGCCGCCGTGAGGGCGGCCAGACCCAGGACGTGGGGCCCGAGATGGCCAGCCTCCTCGACCAGCTGGCGCAGGTGCACGGCCGCGAGCATTACCGCACCCTGGCCTTCATCACGAACTACGGCAACTACCTGCGAGAACACGGTGACCTCAGCCAGTCCCGGGACCTGATCGACGAGGCGGAGGCGGGCTACCGCTCCCTGCTCGGTCCCGGGCACCCGGTCGCCACCGGCATGCTCTCCAACAGCGGCCTCGTCATGCAGGCCGCCGGCGAACGCGCCGAGGCCATGTCGATGTTCGAGGCCGCGCTGGCCGGCCTCACCGCCACGCTCGGTCCGGACCACCCGTGGGTCCTGGGCTGCGCCCTCAACGCCGCGAGCGGGCGGAACTTCAACGGCCGTATCGCCGAGGCCGTCGAGCTGAGCCGGGACACCCTGCGCCGTGCCCGGCACGCGCTGGGCGACGAGCATCCGCTCACGCTGTCCGGGCAGGTGGCGCTGGCCGCGGACCTGCGCGCGGCGCGCGAGCAGGAGGAGGCCGGGAAGCTCGAGGAAGACGGCCTGCTGGCCCTGACCCGGACGCTCGGCGCGCAGCACCCGCACACCATCTCGGCCCGGCAACGCACGCGCCCCTACTGGGACTTCGAGCCCTTCCTGGGCTGAGGCCACACACGCCGAAGGGCCCGGCCCCGGAGAAACTCCGGAACCGGGCCCTTCGGCGTGTGCCGTCGTGCGTGCCGTCCGCGAGGACGAGGACTACGCCTCGAACACCTCACGCACCAACTGCTCCTGCTCGGCCTGGTGCCGCTTCGCGGAGCCGACCGCCGGGGACGAGCCGTGCGGGCGCGAGATGCGCCGCAGGCGCTCGCCGTGCGGGATGTCGGCGCCGACCGCGAGGTCGAGGTGGTCGATCAGGTTGAGGGCGATGAACGGCCAGGCACCCTGGTTCGCCGGCTCCTCCTGGGCCCACAGGTACTTCTCGGCGTTCGGGTACTTGGCGATCTCGGCCTGGAGCTCGGCACCCGGCAGCGGGTACAGCCGCTCGATGCGGATGATCGCCGTGTCGGTGGAACCGCGCTTCTGACGCTCCGCCTCCAGGTCGTAGTACAGCTTGCCCGCCACGAAGACGACCTTGCGGACCGCGGCCGGGTCCGCGGCCGTGTCGCCGATGACCGGGCGGAACTGACCCGACGTGAACTCCTCCGTCTTCGACGCGGCGGCCTTGAGGCGCAGCATCGACTTCGGCGTGAAGACCACCAGCGGCTTGTGGTGCGGGTTGTGCACCTGCCACCGCAGGAGGTGGAAGTAGTTCGACGGGAGCGTCGGCATCGCGACCGTCATGTTGTTCTGGGCGCAGAGCTGGAGGAAGCGCTCGACGCGGGCCGAGGAGTGGTCCGGGCCCTGGCCCTCGTAGCCGTGGGGGAGGAGCAGGGTCACGCCGCTCGTCTGGCCCCACTTCTGCTCGGCCGCCGAGATGTACTCGTCGACCACCGTCTGCGCGCCGTTGACGAAGTCGCCGAACTGCGCCTCCCACATCACGAGCGCGTCGGGACGGGCCAGCGAGTAGCCGTACTCGAAGCCCATGACCGCGTATTCGGACAGCAGGGAGTTGTAGACGTTGTACCGCGCCTGGTCCTCGGCGAGGTACTGCAGCGGGGTGTGCTCCTCGCCCGTCTGACGGTCGATGAGCACCGCGTGGCGCTGGCCGAAGGTGCCCCGCTGGGAGTCCTGGCCGGACAGGCGGACCGGGGTGCCCTCCAGCAGGAGGGAGCCGACCGCGAGGGTCTCACCCATGCCCCAGTCGATCGTGCCGTCCTCGACCATCGCCGCCCGGCGCTGCAGCTGCGGCAGCAGACGCGGGTGGACGTTGAAGGAGTCCGGGATGTTGACCTGGGACTCGGCGATCCGCTTCACGACCTCCGTGGAGATCGCGGTGCCCACGGCGACCGGGAAGTCGGCCTGCGGGTCCGACACCGGAGCCGCGGCCGGCTGCGCGACCGCCTCACGGACCTCCGTGAAGACCTTCTCCAACTGGCCCTGGTAGTCCTGCAGCGCCTGCTCGGCCTCTTCCAGGGTGATGTCGCCGCGACCGATCAGGGACTCGGTGTAGAGCTTGCGCACCGAGCGCTTCTTGTCGATCAGGTCGTACATCAGCGGCTGGGTGAAGGCCGGGTTGTCCGACTCGTTGTGACCGCGGCGGCGGTAGCAGATGAGGTCGATCACCACGTCCTTGTTGAACGCCTGGCGGAACTCGAAGGCCAGCCGCGCGACGCGCACGCAGGCCTCCGGGTCGTCGCCGTTCACGTGGAAGATCGGGGCCTCGATCATGCGCGCCACGTCGGTGGCGTACATCGACGAGCGGGACGACTCCGGCGCGGCGGTGAAGCCCACCTGGTTGTTGATGACGACGTGGACCGTGCCGCCGGTGCGGTAACCGCGCAGCTGCGACATGTTCAGGGTCTCGGCCACCACGCCCTGGCCCGCGAAGGCCGCGTCGCCGTGGATCGCCACCGGCAGGACCGTGAAGTCCGTGCCGCCCTTGTTGATGATGTCCTGCTTGGCGCGGGAGATGCCCTCGATGACCGGGTCGACCGTCTCCAGGTGGGACGGGTTCGCGGCCAGCGAGACCTTGATCTGCTCGCCGTCCAGGCCCGTGAACGTGCCCTCGGCGCCCAGGTGGTACTTCACGTCGCCGGAGCCGTGCATCGACTTCGGGTCGAGGTTGCCCTCGAACTCGCGGAAGATCTGGGCGTACGACTTGCCGACGATGTTCGCCAGAACGTTCAGCCGGCCGCGGTGGGCCATGCCGACGACGACCTCGTCCAGACGGGACTCGGCGGCCGAGTCCAGCACCGCGTCCAGCAGCGGGATGACGGACTCGCCGCCCTCCAGGGAGAAGCGCTTCTGGCCGACGTACTTCGTCTGCAGGAAGGTCTCGAAGGCCTCCGCGGCGTTCAGCCGACGCAGGATGCGCAGCTGCTCCTCGCGCTCCGGCTTGGTGTGGCCGCGCTCTACCCGGTCCTGGATCCACTTGCGCTGCTTGGGGTCCTGGATGTGCATGAACTCGATGCCGGTGGTGCGGCAGTACGAGTCGCGCAGCACGCCGAGGATGTCGCGCAGCTTCATCATCGACTTGCCCGCGAAGCCACCGACGGCGAACTCGCGCTCCAGGTCCCAGAGCGTCAGGCCGTGCTCGACGATGTCGAGGTCGGGGTGCTTGCGCTGGCGGTACTCCAGCGGGTCGGTGTCGGCCATGACGTGGCCGCGGACGCGGTAGGAGTGGATCAGCTCGAAGACGCGGGCGGCCTTCGTCACGTCGTCGTCGTGCGACGCGTCGATGTCCTTGAGCCAGCGGACCGGCTCGTAGGGGATGCGCAGCGACTCGAAGATCTCGTCGTAGAACCCGTTCTCGCCGAGGAGCAGGTTGGCGACCGCGCGCAGGAACTCGCCGGAGGCCGCGCCCTGGATCACCCGGTGGTCATACGTCGACGTGAGCGTCATGACCTTGGAGATGCCGAGCTTGTTCAGCGTGTCCTGGGAGGTGCCCTGGAACTCCGCCGGGTAGTCCATGGAGCCGACGCCCATGATGACCGACTGGCCGGGCATCAGGCGGGGGACCGAGTGGACGGTGCCGAGGCCGCCGGGGTTGGTCAGCGAGACCGTGACACCGGTGAAGTCGTCCATCGTCAGCTTGTTGTCGCGGGCGCGACGGACGATGTCCTCGTAGGCCTGCCAGAACTCGAAGAAGTTCAGCGTCTCGGCCTTCTTGATGGCCGCGACGACCAGCTGGCGGTCGCCGTTCGGCTTGACCAGGTCGATGGCGAGGCCGAGGTTGACGTGGGCCGGCTTGACCAGGGTCGGCTTGCCGTCCTTCTCGCCGAACGAGTAGTTCATCGACGGCATGGCCTTGATGGCCTGCACCATCGCGTAGCCGATCAGGTGCGTGAAGGAGATCTTCCCGCCCCGGGCGCGCTTGAGGTGGTTGTTGATGACGATGCGGTTGTCGAACAGCAGCTTCACCGGGACCGCGCGCACGGACGTGGCCGTGGGCAGCTCCAGCGAGGCGTTCATGTTCTTGGCGACCGCGGCGGACGGGCCGCGCAGCGTCACGAACTCCGGGCCGTCGGGGGCCTGAGTCGCGGGCGCGGCCTTGGGCGCGGCGGCCGCGGGCTTGGCGGGCGCCTTCGCCGGGGCGGGAGCCGCGGCGGCGGGCTTCGGGGTCGCGGGCGCCGGGGCCGGGGCGGCGGGAGCGGCCGGTGCGGCCGGGGCCTGCGCCGGCTGAGCCGTGGTGGTGGTGCCCGCGGCCCCCGCGGCCGCGGTACCCGCCGGAGCCGACGGGGCGGCTGCCCCGGGCTTGTAGTCGGCGAAGAAGTCCCACCAGGCGCGGTCTACGGAATTCGGGTCCTGGAGGTACTGCTGATAGATCTCGTCGACGAGCCACTCGTTCGGCCCGAACGCGGCCGCGGGGTTCTTCCCCGCTTGGTCGGTGTCGGTCGAGATGCTCGAGTTACTGGGGGACTGTGGCGACACGGCGGCAACCGCCCTCTTCCGCTTCACAAGGTGATGGACAGCGGGAATCAAGGCTACGCCTCCATGGCCGCGAAGGTCAGGCCGGGCCTGCCCATCGTCGTGTAAGTCACACTGAACCGCGTGTTTCGGTGGTGGAAATGGCGGGAAACAAGCGAGGTTCCGGTGCGTAAGGGATGGCTCGATCCCGACCCGGCGCGATCACAGCGCGGGCCTCTGCCTGATCACACGTGTCCCGCAGCGGGGATCGACGTGGATCTTGTGGCTCCGGTTCGAACTTTACGTCAACTTGGCATGGATGGCTCGCCCGGAAGGGTGATCAGAATCCGGCAGCCTCGCGCGGATTCGGCCACACCGATCCGGCCGCCATGCAGATCCACCGCCCAGCGCGCGATCGCCAGGCCCAGCCCCGTGCCACCGTCGCTGCCGGGTCCGTGCGGGCGGTTCACGGCTCCCCGGTTGAACCGCTCGAACACGCGGTGCCACTCCGACCTGGGGATACCGGGCCCCTCGTCGAGGACCTCCAGCTCCAGCGACTCGGGGTAGTTCCCGCGCCGGGCCTTCACCGTCACCCGGCCGTGCGGCGGGCTGTGCTTGACCGCGTTGTCGATCAGGTTGGCGACGACCTGGTGGATCCGCTCGGGGTCGGCGTGCGCGGTCAGCTCAGGCGGGGAGACGTCGAGATGCAGATGGACGTCCGTACGGGTGTGGGTGCCGGATCCGGACGCGATGCCCGCCCGGACCGGGGCGACCATGTTGGCCTCCTTGAGCACGCCCGACAGATACGGCCACACCTCGAAACGCCGCTTCTTCAGCGGTACGACGCCGTTGTCCAGCCGGGAGAGGTCGAGCAGGGTCTCCACCAGCCGACCGAGCCGCTCCGTCTGCTTCAGGGCCGTCCGCATGGTCTCCGGGTCGGCCTCGGTGACGCCGTCGACGATGTTCTCCAGGACCGCGCGCAGTCCCGCGATCGGCGTACGCAGCTCGTGCGAGACATTCGCCACCAGCTCCTTGCGCTGGCGCTCCTGCTCCTCCAGCTCGTCGGCCATGGCATTGATCGTCTCGGCCAGATCGCCCAGCTCGTCACGCCGGTTGTCCCGCACCCGGCGCGTGTAGTCGCCCTGCGCGATGGACCGGGCCACCGCGTTCATCTCGTCCAGCGGCGCGGTCAGCGAGTGCGCCACGAACTGCGTGATCAGCAGGGTGGCGATCATCGAGAAGACGGTGATGAAGCGCAGCTCGGTCTCGGTGCGCATCGCGATCATCATCAGGCCGGTGGTGATCAGGACCGAGATGACGACGAGCGCGCCCAGCTTGGTCTTGATCGAGAACGGACGTACGCCGCCCCAGGGTTCACCGGGGCCTCTGCGTGGGGCCGGCCCGTCGCTCATGGCGTCGGCGTCTCCAGCGCATAGCCCACGCCGTGCACCGTACGGATCCGCTCGGCGCCGATCTTCCGCCGCAGCGCCTTGATGTGGCTGTCGACGGTCCGGGTGCCGGAGGCGTCCGCCCAGTCCCACACCTCGGCGAGCAGCTGCTCACGGGAGAGCACCGCGCGCGGGGTGTTCGCCAGGCAGACCAGCAGGTCGAACTCGGTGGGCGTGAGGTGCACGTCCTCCGAGCGCACCCGCACCCGGCGCTGCGCGTGGTCGATCTCCAGCTCACCGAGGCGCAGGATGCCGCTGCGCGGCGTGGAGGCTGCGATCGCGGCCCGCTCCACCCGGCGCAGCAGTACGTGCACCCGGGCGGCCAGCTCCCGCATGGAGAACGGCTTGGTCATGTAGTCGTCGGCGCCGACGCCGAGCCCGACCAGCATGTCCGTCTCGTCGTCGCGTGCCGTGAGCATCAGCACCGGCACCGGCCGCGCGGCCTGCACGCGCCGGCAGACCTCCAGGCCGTCGAAGCCCGGCAGCATGATGTCGAGGATCAGCAGGTCCGGCTGCCAGGCCTCGGCCGTGTCGACGGCGGCCGGGCCGTCGCCCGCCGTCTGTACGAGAAATCCTTCGGCACGCAGGCGGGTGGCGATGGCGTCCACGATCGTGGGGTCGTCCTCGACCACCAGCACCCGGCGCTGTGCGCCGGGGGTGGCCGTTGCCGTGCCGTTGTGGGAGGTGTGTGTCTGCTCCATCGCCCGCCCCTGAAGTTGCTTTCCGGAATCCGTGGGGTGATCCCTTATGACTGCGCATGTCTGCGATTGACGCTTGAATGATCGGCGCCAGGGAAGCAGAGTACGGGGAGTCACCGGCCGTTTGCTATCCAGGGCGGACGCCGAGATGTACGACGTCCGGAACGCCCCGGGCAACGGGGATCTCATCGGTACGCACCTGTTGGAAACCGGCATTCCATAGGGTTCCTTCAAATTCCGGAGAGGGCTTCGCCGACCATACGGCCAGTACACCCCCTGGCCTCAACGCCCTTGCACAGCTTGCCAGTCCGGCCGGTGAGTACAGCCCGTCGTTGTCCTCGGTGACGGTCCAATCGGGCCCGTTGTCGATGTCGAGGCACAGGGCGTCGTACGTGTCGGAAATCTCATTGACGTAAGAGATCAGATCACTTTCGACGATCTCCGTGCGGGGATCCGAGAGGGCCTTTGCGGACAGTTCGGACAGTGGACCTTCGCGGTGCCAGTCGATGATGGCCGGTTCGCGTTCGACGACGGTAATGCGGCCCCAACGCCGGTTCTCCGCGGCATGTGCGAGCGAGAAGCCGACGCCCAGGCCTCCGATCAGCACGTTCGGCCGCTCGCGGGCGTCCAGGGCATCGAGTGCGACGTCGACGAGCCACCGTTCCGAGCGGCCGCCGGAGGTGTCCATGAGGAAGCAGCCGTTCGCGATGATCTGCAGCAGTTCGCCGTGGCGGCGCAGGACGACCTCTCCGTGCGGGCCCTCACGACGGTCCAGGACTTCGGGCATGTCGTATGCAGTGGGCATCGACCCATCGTGGCACTTCTCTGACGGATTGTTGACGGAATCGCGGAGAGAGCACGGGGTGCCGGTGTCGTCTGAGAGTTGGGTGTGAATCGGCTGCGAGGTGGCGTCGGTCACAGACAGCCGCTCACGAGGGCGCAGAGGGTGGGGGCGCAACGGAAGGAGCGCCGCACGGTGGAACGGATCGCGCCGACGACGTCTCCTGACGCCCTTCCCGAGGTCTCCGGGCTGCTGAACGGGATGCCGCGGCAACGGGGACCCGTGCCGGCGCCCCCTCGCAAGCGCGCCCCCCGTCCATGGCGCCTGCTGCCCACCCCCACGGGCACCCCCTTCACCTTCACCTACGCGGCCGTGCTGGCGGGCACCTCGCTGATCATGGAGTACGCCGACCCGGCCGTCGTCCACACCCTCGTCCAGGGCTCCAGCACGGACGTGGCACACCTCGTTGCCACACCCGTGTTCGTGCTGCTGGCCAGCGCGCTGTGGGTCGCGGGCGGGATGCTGTCGCCGTTCGCGGTGGCCTTCCTGCTCGTCCTCACCGCCCTGGAACGGCGGATCGGCGGCGCGCGCACGGCCGTCGTGTTCCTGGCCGGGCATGTGCTGGCCACCCTCGCGACCGAAGTCCCCATCGGCCTCGCGGTACTGGCGGGCCATCTGCCCGACACCTCGCTCCATCGCCTCGACTACGGCATCAGCTTCGGCGTCGCGGCCTCGATCGGCGCGCTGGCGGGCCTGCTGTCACCGTGGCTGCGGTGGCCGCTGCTGGGTCTGTTCGGCTGGGTGCTCGTGGAGGACCTGATCGCGTTTCTGGATCCGATGTCCAATTGGGGGCATCTGATCGCGCTGGGGATCGGGATCGGGATGTGGCCGATAGTGCGGGGCGCTCCGCCCTAGGTGGGCTGGGATGTTGGTCGTCTGCGGCACCCTGGTGGCTGGTCGCGCCCACGCGGCGGAGCCGCATATTGATACAGCCCCGCGCCCCTTTGGGGCGCGTCGCCCCCTGCAGGCTATTTACGGAAGCGTCTTCCTCGCTCCCCACGGTCGTCCTAGGCTCGTGGACGTGCAGATTGGCGGCCCCTTCGCGGCGGAAGACCGCCGGGACTTCGAGCAGATCCTCGACGAGGTGCTGCGCTCTGCCCCGCACCGCCCGGAACTCACCGCCGTCGGACAGCGGCTCAACTCCGAACAGCTGCGCACCATGGCGCTCAGCGCCTCCGCACTCATCACGGCAGCGGCGGTCACCGAGTATCAGGACTACGTCCGCATCCGTGAGGAAGTGCGCCGACCCGCCGGGGCGGACTCGGCCTCCGAGAGCACCGGCGCGGGCGTCGTCGCCGTCGCCGCGGTCCTGGCCCCCGTCCTCGCCGCCACCGCCGCGGCCGTCCTCCTGATCGTCGGGTACACCCTGAAGGCGCTCGAACCCACGTCGAGCGCTGCCCGGACCCTGCTGACCACCGGCTGGGTCTTCGGCGCGATGGCCGCGGTCGCGATCCTCGTCGCCGCCGTCGGGCTGCTGATCACCGCCCTGCGCAACGGCCGCTCGTCCGCGGCCAGCCCCTCCGGCGAGCCGACCGACAGGGTGGCCAGCGCCAGAGAGGCCTGGCGCGAGGCCCTGCTGGAGCGCGGCATCGTGCCGTTCCTCCGTGAGGCGCTGGCCGAACCGGGCGGTGCCCGGGCCGTGCATCCGAGGCCGACGTCCGAGCCTCAGCCGGAGTAGCACCGGGAATGCGCAGGCTCCCGCGGCGCTTCCCCGTATGGCCCACTTTCCCGCCCGCCCCAACGCCTTCACCAGCACCGTCACTTCGATCGCTGACAGCGAACAGGCGCCGGGGAACATTCGGAGGCTCACGAGCATTGAGTCGGCATAGCTCAACTTGACTGCCGAAGGGGAGATCATGGCTTCGACGTCCTCACCGCTCACCCTGCCCGTGCTGCCGCTCGACGACGAGGTCGTGCTGCCCGGGATGGTGGTGCCGCTGGACCTGAACGACACCGATGTACGGGCCGCGGTGGAGGCCGCCCAGGTCGCCGCGCGGTCGGAGCCGGGGAAGCCGAAGGTGCTGCTGGTGCCGCGCATCGACGGGACGTACGCGGGCACGGGTGTGCTCGGCACCATCGAGCAGGTCGGCCGGCTCGCCGACGGTGACCCGGGTGCCCTCATCCGGGGGCGCGGGCGCGTGCAGATCGGGGCCGGGACCACCGGGCCGGGCGCGGCGCTGTGGGTAGAGGCGACCAGGGTCGACGAGAGCGTGCCCGAGCCGCTGCCGGGCCACGTCACCGAACTGGTCAAGGAGTACAAGGCCCTCGCCACCGCCTGGCTGCGCCGGCGCGGCGCCTGGCAGGTCGTGGACCGCGTGCAGGCCATCGACGACGTCTCCGCGCTCGCCGACAACTCCGGCTACTCGCCCTTCCTCACCACCGACCAGAAGATCGAGCTGCTGGAGACCGGCGACCCCGTCGCCCGCCTCAAGCTCGCCACCCAGCAGCTGCGCGACCACCTCGCCGAGCAGGACGTCGCCGAGACCATCGCCAAGGATGTCCAGGAGGGCGTCGACAAGCAGCAGCGCGAGTTCCTGCTCCGCCGTCAGCTGGAAGCCGTACGCAAGGAACTGCGCGAGCTGAACGGCGAGAAGGACGGCGAGGAGTCCGACGACTACCGCGCCCGCGTCGAAGCCGCCGACCTCCCCGAGAAGGTCCGCGAGGCCGCGCTCAAGGAGGTCGACAAGCTGGAGCGGTCCAGCGACCAGTCCCCGGAGGGCTCCTGGATCCGCACCTGGCTCGACACCGTCCTCGAACTGCCGTGGAACGAACGGACGGAGGACGCGTACGACATCCAGGGCGCGAAGGAGATCCTCGACGCCGAGCACGCGGGCCTGGAGGACGTGAAGGAGCGGATCACCGAGTACCTGGCGGTGCGCAAGCGGCGCAGCGAGCGCGGCCTCGGTGTCATCGGCGGGCGGCGCGGCGGTGCCGTACTGGCCCTCGTCGGCCCGCCCGGCGTCGGCAAGACCTCGGTCGCCGAGTCGGTCGCGCACGCCATGGGCCGCAAGTTCGTCCGCGTCGCCCTCGGCGGCGTCCGCGACGAGGCCGAGATCCGCGGCCACCGGCGTACGTATGTCGGCGCGCTGCCCGGCCGTATCGTCCGCGCCGTCAAGGAGGCCGGGTCGATGAACCCGGTCGTCCTGCTCGACGAGATCGACAAGGTGGGCTCGGACTTCCGGGGCGACCCGGCGGCGGCCCTGCTCGAGGTCCTGGACCCGGCGCAGAACCACACGTTCCGCGACCACTACCTGGAGGTCGAACTCGACCTGAGCGATGTCGTCTTCCTCGCCACGGCGAACGTCCTGGAGGCCATCCCGGAGGCCCTGCTCGACCGTATGGAGCTGGTCCGCCTCGACGGCTACACCGAGGACGAGAAGATCGTCATCGCCCGCGACCACCTGCTCCCGCGCCAGCTGGAGCGGGCCGGCCTGAACACGGACGAGGTCGTCATCGACGAGAGCGCGCTGCGCAAGCTCGCCGGCGAGTACACGCGCGAGGCGGGCGTCCGCAACCTGGAGCGCTCCATCGCACGGCTGCTGCGCAAGGTCGCGGCGGAGCACGAACTCGGCGAGCGGAAGCTGCCGTTCACCGTCGGCGACGGTGACCTCCGTGGCCTGATCGGCCGGCCGCACCACGTGCCCGAGTCCGCGCAGGACCCGGCGGAGCGCCGTACGGCGGTCCCCGGTGTCGCCACCGGCCTCGCGGTGACCGGCGCGGGCGGTGACGTCCTGTTCGTCGAGGCGTCGCTGGCCGACCCGGAGACGGGCGCGGCGGGCCTGACGCTGACCGGCCAACTGGGTGACGTGATGAAGGAGAGCGCGCAGATCGCCCTGTCCTTCCTGCGCTCGCACGGCGCCGAACTGGAGCTGCCGGTGGCCGACCTGAAGGACCGGGGCGTGCACATCCACTTCCCGGCGGGCGCGGTGCCGAAGGACGGCCCGAGCGCGGGTGTCACGATGACGACCGCCCTCGCGTCCCTGCTCTCCGGCCGCCTGGTCCGCACGGACGTGGCGATGACCGGCGAGGTCTCGCTGACCGGCCGGGTCCTCCCGATCGGCGGCGTGAAGCAGAAGCTCCTCGCGGCCCACCGCGCGGGCGTCACCACCGTCGTCATCCCCAAGCGCAACGAGCCCGACCTGGACGACGTCCCCGCCGAGGTGCTGGACAAGCTGGACGTCCACACCGTCACCGACGTCCGCCAGGTCCTGGAACTGGCCCTGTCGCCGGCCACGAGCGACGCGGCCCCGGAGGTTCCGGTCGCGGCGTGACGGGCGCGACCGGACAGGCAAGGCCCGGGTCCCTGTGAGGGAGGCCCGGGCCTTCGCCGTACGGCGGGAACGTCAGCCGTTGGCCAGCGCGACCACCCGGTCCAGCGCCCCGTTGAACTTGTTGTGGTCCCCGACCGTCGGCCCGGAGGACGTGTACTGCCACATCGTGTAGTACGACCATCCCGCGGGCAGCGTGCCCACGGTCGACGCGTACCGGGCGATCCACAGCGGGTTGGCGGAGGCGAAACCGGCGTAGTTGCCGGTGCACTGGGTCCACCAGCTGGTGGCGGTGTAGATGACGGCGTCGCGGCCGGTGCGGGCCTTGTACTGGTTCAGGAAGTCGCGGATCCAGGTGACCATGCCGCTCTGCGTCTTGCCGTAGCAGGTTGCGCCGTACGGGTTCCACTCGATGTCGAGGGCGCCTGGCAGGGTCTTGCCGTCGCGGGACCAGCCGCCACCGTGGTCGACGAAGTAGTTCGCCTGGGCGGCGCCGCTGGTGGTGTCGGGGGTGGCGAAGTGATAGGCGCCGCGGACCATGCCGACGTTGTAGGAGCCGGTGTACTGCTGGGCGAAGTAGGGGTTCGTGTAGTACGTCCCTTCGCTCGCCTTCGTGTAGGCCCACCGGACGCCGCTGTTCCAGAGGGTGGACCAGGCGACGTTGCCCTGATGGCTGGAGACGTCCACGCCCTCCGTCTGGGTGGCGCGGGCATCGGCGGGCAGGCCGTGCTGTCCGTCGTGGGCGAGGACGCCCATGCCCATGTAGGCGGAGCCGCGGGCCGGCTCGTCGGCGTCCGGTTCGTCGTCGGCGGTGGCCGGGGCGGCGAGGGAGAGGAGGAGGGAGAGGGCAGCGAGCAGGGTGCCGGCGAGGGAGAGGCGCCGGGGGTGTACCGATCCAAGTCTGTGCACGGTCATAGCGTGCCTCCGAGGGCTCGGTTGTGCTCGGTGGAGAAGGCGATGGGGGGAACGCGGCTGCCGGCGCCGCTTCCGATGTGTCTGGCGTGGGCATGCCAGCAAGTTCCTGATAGAGAAGCTACGCACGCAGAAGACCGGGTGGGAAGGGGGTCCGGGGGCTGCCGTTGGTCTACGCCTACGAAATACTGGCGGAGCTGCGGCTATGACTGCATTTGGCGGAAACTTTCAGGACCGGGAAATTCAAGGTAGGGGCTGACGTGCACGAAGACGGAAACGGCGGCGGACGTCGAGTCGAATCCGACACGTCGCCGAGTGGTGTGGACCGGGAATTCCTGTCCCTGGAGCGCGAGTTGACGGTGCTGCTGCGCCGGGCCCGGGCCAGCCAGGGCGAGATGGCCCGCGAGGTCCACCCCGACCTGGAGTCCGCCGCGTACGGTCTGCTGGTCCGGCTGGATGAACTCGGCGGCCAGCGCGCCACGGAACTCGCCGCGTACATCGGTGTCGGCAAGGCCACGATGTCCCGTCAGCTGCGTGCGCTGGAGGACCTCGGTCTGGTCGTCCGTGAGCCCGACCCGGCGGACGGGCGGGCCTGGCTCATCCATCTGACGGAGGAGGGGCGCGGCCGGGTCGGGAAAGTGCGGGAAGCGCGCCGGGCGCGGTACGTGAACCAGCTGGCCCACTGGGATCGCGGGGAGGTCGCCGAGCTGGCGCGGCTGCTGCATCAGCTGAACCGGCAGATGGAGAGCTAGGCGCTCTGCGGAGCCGGTTTGTCGTCTGCGGCGCCGTTGTGGCTGGTCGCGCAGTTCCCCGCGCCCCTTTGGGGCGCTTCAACAAGGTCGCTTACAACTCCGCGTACACCACCGTCGCGTCATCATGCGTCTTGCTGCGCCGCAGGTGCACCCGCTCCGTGTCCGCCAGTTCCAGCGCCCGTACCTGGGCCACCAACTCCCCGGCCCCCTCCTTGCGTACGAGGTCGAAGCAGTCTGCCCAGTCGCCCGCGCCGAACTTCTCCACCCAGCGGGTAGCGCCGTCGGTCAGGGCGGCCAGGGCGCGGACCTCGCGGCGTGGCAGTGCTCCCGTCACCGCCCGCGCGGCGACCGTCGGGTCCGCGGCGGCGGTGTAGAAGCCGCCCTCCTTGTTGCGGACGGTGGCGTCGGCGAGGGCGTCGGTGGTGAGGGAGGTGCGGGGGAGGCGGGAGAGGCGGTCGTCGAGCAGGGGCGTGATCGTGCCGTCGGTGGATTCCACCAGGAGCGCCGAGTCGGAGAGGACCAGGTACTCGACGGCGTCCGGGGACCAGCGGGCCAGGACCACGGTTGCCTGTGGGGTGCGTGGGTGAGAAAGGTCACAGGTTTGCGCGTGGGACTCGGCGGTACGCGCGATGGCGGAGGCAAGGGTTTCGGCCAGCGGAACATCCGGGAGAGAAACGGTCAGTTCGGTCAGGGCTCCGCCGAGACGGGCGCAGTACCAGGGGACGGAATGCAGACAGCCGGTCCCGTCCTTCGGGGGTGTCACTCCGTCCAGGACGACGAGGGCGCCGCCCTGTCCGGAGGCCGGTACGGCGACACTCGCGAAGTCCTCGTTGGGGTGGGTCGGATCGCCGGGCTCCGAGACAACTTCGGTTCGCATTCGGCCAGTCTCCACGAGCTCTTCACGAGGTTCGTCAAAGGGTCGCAACAGTCGCCGAGTTGATGCACTCGTGCAGGACCCTCGCAGGTCAGAAGCCTGAAATGGGGTGGAATGGTTTCTTCCGGGAAGGCGTGGCGGCACATAGTGCCACCGCACGCCGCAGACGTCCAACCGGCCCGCCGCCGTGGCCCGTCGGAGGCGCCACAGGAACTTGCCCGGCCACTGCCGACCGAGGTTCACTCCTTCGGGTGGCGGGTCAGGTGATGCGCGACCCGCTGCCCACCGGCGTGGGAGGGTCGGGATCCGTACCGGGCGGACGTACCGGCTGGGAGCACCAGTTGACGCAGCGCCACCCGGGCCATGGGTATCACGAGTCAGGAATGCGAGCACCGGTGCAGAAGACGCGGCCTCGTCGTACAGGCAAGCAGACGGCCTCCCCAGGGGGCGCGGAGCACACGTCGGACACACTCGCCGGCAAGGGCCGCCCGACCCACGTACGCAACCGGCTGATCGTCGCTGTCGCCGTGGTGGCCGCCGCCGTCGCCGGGGCCGGAGCGCCCTCGCTCATCGCCGCCTCGGGGCAGCTGAGCGATTCCCAGTCGCTGGTGACGCTCTCCGAGCAGACCGAGAACGCGCTGGGGCTCGCCCACTCGCTCGCCGACGAGCGGGACGAGGTGACCTCGTACATCGCGGCCGGCCGGCCCAAGTCGAAGGCGCCGAGCGAGCAGCGCAGCGTCCGCGTGGACCGGCAGGTCGAGGAGTTGCGCGCCGACCCGGACGCGCCCGCCTCGCTGCGGTCCGACCTCGACGGGATCGCGGCCGTACGGAGAGCGGCGCTCACCGGAAAGAGCAGTGCTCTCGACACGCACGACGCCTACTCCGCCACCATCGCCGAACTCCACCGGCTCGCCGAGCAACTGGCCGAGGAGATGCCGCCCCGCGCGGGCTCCGGCGCCTACGCCCTCGCCGAGCTGGACTCCGCCGTCCAGCAGGCCGCCGCCGCCCGCGGACTGCTCCTCGCCGCGCTCAACATCCCGCGCACCACCGAGACGGTCATCGACCCCATCACCGGACTGCCCACCACCGTCACCCGGTCCTCCGACGCCGACATCAAGCAGCGCGACGCCCTCACCTCCGCCGCCCAGGAGGCCCGGCTGCGTTCCGACGCGGCCCTCGCCGAGTTCCGCGACACCGCGCCCAAGTCGGCCCGGACCTCGTACGACAACACGGTCACCGGTCCCGAGGTCGACTCCGGCGAGAAGTACCTCGCCGCCCTCACCGACCAGCCGACCCTCTCCGACGGCGAACTCGGCACCAGCGCCGACAAGGCGAACGCCGCCCTGTCCGCCCGTGTCGACGCGATGCGCGGCGCCGAGTCCGCGCTCTTCGACCGGCGCACCAAGGACCTCGCCCAGCTGCGCGACGACGATGTCACCGAGCTGGAGATCCGGATCGCCGTCCTCGGCGCGCTGGTCCTGCTGACCATCGGTGTCGCCACGGCCATGGCGCGTACGCTCACCCGCCCGCTCTCCGTCCTGAAGCGCGGCTCGGCCCGGCTGGCGAACGCGGAGGACCCCGCCGCCGCGGAACCCGTCACCTTCACCGGCCGCAACGACGAGTTCGCCCAGGTCGTCCGCTCCGTCAACGCCCTGCACGCGCAGGCCGTCGCCCTCCACGAGCGGGTCGCCACGCTGGAGGCCGACCGCAAGCACCTGGTCGGCCAGCGGCAGAAGATGGCCGACGCCCGCGAGCAGCTGCGGGCCGAACTCGCCGAGTCCAGCGCCCAGTTGGACCGGCTGCGGGACAGCATCGGCGCCACCTTCGTCAACCTCGCGCTGCGCACCCTCGGCCTCGTGGAACGCCAACTCGGCGTCATCGAGGGCCTGGAGGAGCGCGAGCAGGACCCCGACCGGCTCGCCACCCTCTTCAAGCTCGACCACTTCGCCACCGTCATGCGCCGGCACAGCGAGAACCTCCTGGTCCTCGCCGGCACCGAGCACGGCCGGCACAGCGCCGGGCCCGTGCCGCTGATCGACGTCGTACGGGCCGCGGTGAGCGAGATCGAGCGGTACGAGCGGGTCCGCATCGCCGCGCTGCCGCCGCATGCGCACATCGCCGGGTTCGCCGCGGACGACCTGAGTCATCTGCTCGCCGAACTCATGGAGAACGCCACCTCGTCCTCGCCGCCCGAGCTGCCCGTCGAGATCTCCGGCTGGCTGCTGGAGAGCGGCGAGGTCATGCTCTCCGTCCAGGACGAGGGCATCGGCATGACCGCCGAGCGGATGTCCGCCCTCAACGCCCGCCTAGCCGACTTCGACCCGGCGGCGTCGTACGACCAGGAGGGCGAGGAGGGTCTCGGCCTCGGCCTGTACGTCGTGGCCCGCCTGGCCCACCGGCTCGGCGTCCGCGTCCAGCTGCGCGAGCAGAAGCAGGGCGGCGTCGCCTCGGTCGTCGTCCTGCCCAAGGGCCTGCTGGCCGCCGCCCCGCCCGTCGAGGTCCCGTCGTCGTCACCGGGCGCCGACGCCGAGGCCAACTCCAACGTCCTGCACGGCCGTTCGGAGACCGGCGACGACCCGCTGGTCGCGCTGGCGGAGAAGGCGGTACGGGAAACGGGGCACGCCGACAAGGCCGTACCGGACCCGGCGGGCCCGCGGGAGCACCCAGCCGAGACGACGATAGAGCTCCTGCTCCCCACCACCGCACCGACCGAGCCCGCGGCCGCCGACGGCGAGGACGCCCCACAGGGGCCACCCGCACCCGACGACGAAAGCAGCACGGGTGGTGCGGGTGGGAACGAACCCGCCGAAGGCGAAGCCGAGGCGGAACACCAGCGCACCCCCGACGAGCCCGAAGAACTAGTCACCGACAAGGGCCTGCCCAAGCGCACCCCGAAGATCTCCGCGCCCACATCGGTGCCCCGCCCGCGCAGCGGTTCCGTGGACGCCGAAGCCCTGCGCCGCCGCCTCGGCGGCTTCCGCCGAGGGGCCGAGGCGGGCTACCGCGACGTCGAGGCGGAGATCGCCGAACAGACGGGCCGGCACCAGGTACCCGACGCATCCACCACACGCGCACCACATGACGCACAAGCCGAAGAAGCCACGGGGGGCACCGTCGAGGAGGCAAGCAGTTGACCGCGCCCAGTACCTTCGGAACCTTCGGACTGAGCAGTGAAGCCCGCAATCTGCACTGGCTGCTGACGAACCTGGTCGAGGAGGTGCCGGGCATCGAGTCGGTCGCAGTGGTCTCCTCCGACGGACTGCTGCTGCTCTCCTCGGACCCGGGCCGCAACGCCGCGGCGCGCGAGGCCCTCGCCGCCCGCCCCACCGGCCCCCGCGGCTCCTCCGCCGACCTCGCCACCGTCGTCTCCGGCATCGGCAGTCTCACCATCGGCACCGCGAAGCTCATGGAGTTCGGCACGGTGAAGCACACGATGGTCGCGATGGACGAGGGCAGCCTGTTCGTGATGTCGATCAGTGACGGGTCGCTGCTCGGCGTGCACGGCTCGGCGGACTGCGACATGAGCGTAGTGGCATATCACATGGCACTGTTCGTCGGCCGCGCCGGACACGTCCTGACCCCCGAACTCCGCAGCGAACTCCGAAAATCCCTGGAAGAGCCGACGGGGAGTGCCCGATGAGCAGCAGTGGTCCGAAGAAGCTCCCCGTCCGCGGCGCCGACCGCAAGCCCGCCCGGGTGCGCCCCTACTCGCTCACCGGCGGCCGTACCCGCTTCGGGCACGTCCTCCTCGTGGAGACGTTCGTAGCGAGCACAGCGGCCATCGAAGCCCCCGAGGAGCGCAGGGAACTGACGAATGGTTCCCTCACCACCCGGGTGATGCCGGAGATGCGGGCCATCGTCGAACTGTGCCGCCGTATGCGCACGGTGGCCGAGATCGCCGCGCTGCTGAAGATGCCGCTCGGCGTGGTCCGCGTGCTCATCAGCGACCTCGCGGACCAGGGAAAGATCCGTGTGTACGGCACCGGAACCGGCCACGGCACCGGCCGGCCGGACCGGGCACTGCTGGAAAGGGTGCTGAGTGGACTCCGTCGTCTCTGACGCCGCGAGAGGCGTCTCCCCCTTCGTCGAGCCCGAGCCCGACGAGAACCTCAGGTCCTGGCAGACGCAGCTCGCCCGCGCCCCCGTCGCCACGAAGATCGTCATCGCGGGCGGCTTCGGCGTAGGCAAGACCACCCTCGTCACGGCCGTCTCGGAGATCACGCCCCTCCAGACGGAGGCGCTGATGACCCAGGCCAGCGAGGACACCGACGACCTCACCGGCACCCCGGAGAAGCTGACCACCACCGTGGCCATGGACTACGGCCGCCTCACGCTCGACGACGACCTGGTGCTCTACCTGTTCGGCACGCCGGGCCAGCAGCGGTTCTGGTTCATGTGGGACGACCTGGTGCGCGGCGCGATCGGCGCGGTGGTCATGGCCGACACCCGGCGCCTGAAGGACTGCTTCCCGGCGCTGGACTACTTCGAGAGCTGCGGGCTGCCGTATGTCGTCGCGGTCAACCACTTCGACGGCAGCGAGCGGTTCGAGCCGGAGGACGTGCGGGAGGCGCTGACGGTCCCCGCGCACATACCTGTCATGATCATGGACGCGCGGCGCAGGATCTCCGTGATCGAGACCCTGCTGGCCCTCGTCGGCCACGCGCTGGACGCCACCCCCGAGTAGCCCCCCAGTAGCCCCCGAACAGTCGCCTATAGGAGTCACCACCCGCATGCGGAAGATACTCGTCGTCGGAGCCGGCCAGTCCGGGCTCCAGCTCGCCCTCGGCCTCCAGTCGCACGGGTACGAGGTCACCCTGATGTCCAACCGGACGGCGGACGAGATCCGGGGCGGCCGGGTCATGTCGACGCAGTGCATGTTCCACACGGCTCTGCAGCACGAGCGCGATCTCCAGCTGAACTTCTGGGAGTCCCAGGCCCCGAAGATCGAAGGACTCGGCGTCTCGGTCGCCGCCCCCGGCTCCTGGAGCGAGGGCCCCGCGGCCCGCGCGATCGACTGGGTGGGCCGACTCGACGGGTACGCGCAGTCGGTGGACCAGCGGGTGAAGATGGCCGGCTGGATGGAGACGTTCGCCCAGCGCGGCGGCCAGCTCGTCATCCACGGTGCGGCCGTCTCCGACCTGGACTACTTCTCCCGTACGTACGACCTGGTGCTGGTCTCGGCGGGCAAGGGCGAGCTGGTGTCCATGTTCGCCCGGGACCCCGAGCGTTCCCCGTACAGCGAGCCGCAGCGTGCGCTCGCCGTCGCCTACGTCCACGGCATGGGCCCGCGCCCCGAGCACCCCGACTACGACGCGGTCCGCTGCAACCTGGTGCCCGGCGTCGGCGAGCTCTTCGTCATGCCGACGCTGACCACCTCCGGCCGCGCCGACATCCTGTTCTGGGAGGGCATACCCGGCGGCCCGCTCGACGTCTTCAACGGCGTCAAGGACCCGGCGGAACACCTCTCCCTGATCCTGGAACTCATGGAGCGGTTCACTCCGTGGGAGTACGCGCGGGCCACGAAGGTCGAACTCACGGACGCGGGCGGGGTGTTGAGCGGTCGTTACACTCCGACCGTCCGCAACCCGATCGGCCGCCTTCCCGGCGGTGGGCTGGTGCTGGGCGTCGCGGACGTCGTCGTCGCGAACGACCCCATCACCGGTCAGGGCTCCAACTCGGCGTCCAAGTGCGCGGCTTCCTATCTCGCCTCGATCCTTGAGCACGGGGAGAAGGAGTTCGACGAGGCGTGGATGCGGGGGGCTTTTGAGCGGTACTGGGAGACTGCGCGGCACGTCACCAAGTGGACGAACGCGATGTTGGCTCCGCCGCCGGAGCATGTGCTGAACCTCATTGGTGCGGCGGGGGAGTTGCAGCCGGTGGCTGATCGGTTCGCGAATGCGTTCAATGATCCGGCGGATTTTGAGGACTTCTTCTATGAGCCGGAGAAGACGGCGGCGTATTTGGGGTCTGTGGCCTAGTCGCCGTTGGGGGTGCGGGGTCTGGCGGCTTGCGGGTTCGTTGTGGCTGGTCGCGCAGTTCCCCGCGCCCCTGTGGGGCGCTCGTCTGGGCGTACGGCTCCAAGGATCGGGTTGGATGCGATCGGGGCCAGTTTGATCTTCTCGCCGGTTCTTGGTGCGTGCACGACCTTTCCGTCGCCCAAGTACATCGCCACGTGTGTGGCCTCCGGGAAGTAGATGACCAGGTCGCCGGGGCGGAGCTTCTTGAGGGGGATTCTCGGGAGTTGGGCCCATTGCTCCTGGCTGGTTCTCGGGATGGGCTTCCCGGCGTGGCTCCAGGCCTCTGAGGTCAGGCCGGAGCAGTCGTACGTCTTCGGGCCCTCGGCGCCCCATTCGTACGGCTTTCCGAGTTGCTGTACGGCGTAGCGCAGCGCCTCGTCGCCCTTGCGGGAGGGGGGTCGGTTGTCGGTCAGGGCGCCGGAGGCCATGAACTCGCGTTGTGCCTTGTCGGTGCCGCTCTTCTCGAACTCGGTCAGGGCGGTGAGCTGTTCGGCGGTGAGGGAGGCGAGGAGCTTCTCGACGTCGTGGAGCCGGTTGCGTACCTCGTCGCGCTGTTTCTTCTGCCGGGCGGCGAGGGAGAGTTGGCGGTCCAGGGCGGTGCGGGCCTTGCGTGCGAGGTCGTCGGCCCTGCGCTCGGTTCCGGTGAGCCGGTGCAGGGTCTCGGCCCGCTCCCGCGCCACCTGCCCGATCACATGACCCTGGTCGAGCGCGTGCTGTGGATCGCGGGCCAGGAGCAGCCGTACGTACGGGGAGATGTCGGTGCTGCCCTGGTACTGCTGGCGCGCGAGCCGTCCGGCCGCCCCACGGCTGTCGTGCAGGGAGAGCCGGGCGCGCGCGAGCGCCCGGTCCAGGCGGTCGACCTCGGTGCGCTGCTTCTTCAGCTGCTCCTCGGTGGCGTTGTAGGTCTCGGTGGCCCGCTCGGCCTCCCGGTACAACCGCTGAAGGTCCGTCAGCAGCCTGGCCACCGCACGGTCGCCGGGCTCAGGCACGGCCATGGCGGGTACGGCCGCGAGAACGGCCTGGGTCGCCACCGCCGCCGTACAGACCAGACGCAGAAGGTTTCCTGACACGTCATCACCTCCGGTGCGGGGCGGCCCCTCCGCTCCGCACCGCGAGCATCAGGCGGTCGCTCGTGTTTCGCGCGCGGGGTGTGCGCGGTTCGGCGCAACGCCGTCACTCGTCGGCGTCATCCCGCTTGCCGCCCGGCGTGGTGTCTGGCTTGGACCACGGCCACCGCAGTCCGCTGCCGCGCTTGCCCTGAGGGTCGTACTCGTACTTCCACCCCTGCGTCAGACCCAGCCGCTTGCTGTGCCCGCGCGGCACCCTGCGGTAGACCAGCACGGTGGGCTCGCCGCCGTCGGGGGCCGGGACCGGAATGCGGTACGTCTTGGGCGGGTGCCCGGTCATGCCCAGCAGCACGGGCAGGACGCGGCCGTCCATCGGGCCGCCCTCGAAGGGGGTGTCTACGGTCTTCACGGCACCAGTCTCAGCCATCCGCCGCGAGGGCCTCGACCAGGGCGGCGGTCTGCGGATCGCGTCCGCCTGTCACCGTCAGCGCGGCCATGAACTGCTCCACCAGCCAGTCCCGCAGCTCGTCGAGCGGCGGCTGCTTGCCCTCGTCGAGCCAGATCAGCGAGGCCGCCTCCACCGCCGTGATCCACATCCGTACGGTCATCCGCAGCAGCAGGCCGGGCTCCGGGACGGCGAGATGGCTGAGGATGTGCTCGGCGGCGGCCCGGCGTACGCCGTCGACGATGGCCGTCGTACGGGACGTCTCGACGACGCTGCCGCCCTGGAGGAGGGCGCTGAAACCGGTGTCGTGCTCGTCGACGAAGGCCAGGTAGCGGTCGAGGGCCCGCACCAGCCGGGGCAGGCGCGGGCCCACGCGGGGCTCGTCGAAGCACTGCTGCAGCTCGTCCGCGGCGGACCTGAGGGCGGCCTCGTAGAGCTGCTGCTTGCCGCCTGGGAAGTACCGGTAGACCAAGGGGCGGGAGACTCCGGCTGCCTCTGCCACGTCGTCGAGCGAGACGTCCTCGGGGGTGCGGTGTGCTAAGAGTCTCAGCGCGGCGTCGAGGAGCTGACTTCGTCGCTCCTCGACGCTCAGGCGGCGGTAGGCGGGGGCGGCGGGGGTCATGGGTGCAGCCTAATCGCCGTGGGCGGTGCGGGGTCGTTCGGCGGCTGCGGGTTCGTTGTGGCTGGTCGCGCAGTTCCCCGCGCCCCTTACGTCGGTCAGCTCACCTATGCCAGGAGGCCCGATGCCTTCCAAAGTCGTCGGCCCATCCCCCGCATCACCCCTATGTCGTCCAGGAAGTCCGTCAGGCGCTTCGCGCCCGTCTGCATGACCTCCCTGCGGTGGCCGCTGGCCTTGACCTGGGCCATGGCCTCCCGTTTGTCCAGGCCTACGTTCGTGTAGACCTCGGGGTTCACGAAGGCCACCGAGAAGACGCGGGCGAACTCGCCGGAGGAGATGCGGGTGAACTCCTGGGACCACTTCGGGGCGGTCACCATCTGGCGGCGGAGTTCCTCACGGGCGTACCGGACGTGGCGTGCCTCCTCCACGACATGGATGCGCGTGACGCCGCGGACGAGGGGCTGTACTCGCTCGTCCGGGAAGGTCAGCCGCTGCATCCAGTCGAGGACCTCCTCGCCGAGGAGGGTCGCGGTGAAGGAGCCGGGGGTGGTGGAGATGGTCTTGAACAGGCGGCCGAGGTTCTGGTGGACGCGGCTCACGGGGTACCACGGTGTGCCGCCCTGTGTGATCAGGCGGGCGAACATCTTCGAGTGCCGGCACTCGTCCTCGATCTCGGTCAGCGCGTAGCGCACATGCGCGCTCGTCGCCGCCTTGTCGTAGATGTGCCGGGTGAGCAGCTGCATCAGGATGATCTCGAACCAGATCCCGAGTGAGGCGAGCGCGGCGGCCTCGTGCTGGGAGAGCAGGATCCGCTGCTCCTCGCTCATCCGCTGCCACATCGGGGTGTCGTAGAGGGACACCAGTTCCGGCGGCCAGAACCACTTGCCCTCCTCGAAGGGCGCGTCCCAGTCCAGTTCCTTGTCGGGGTCGAAGGAGTGCTTGAGAGACGAGGCGAGCAACCGCTCTGCCACCTGCTCCCGGTCCTTGAGCAGGCCGAGCGCATCGCGCAGCCCGTCGAGCGCGTCGGCTTCGGTCACGGTCGTCATGCGCTTATGAGACCGCTTGTCAGCAAGCCCGTCAATCCCTTGCGCGCGACTTGTTGACCCCGCGTCTACCAAGTAGGAGCCTGCGATGCATGCCGACTGAAGACCTGTACGCCATGGACCCGGGAGACTCCCTCTGGCAGGTGCCGGCGACCGGCGCCGCCCGCTTCAGCTGGGAGTACGACGACGGGCGCGACCGCCTCCTCGCCCTCTACCAGAAGGGCAAGGACAAGCAGTGGGACGGACAGAAGCGGATCGACTGGGACCTGGAGGTCGACCCGTACGACGCGCTCGGCACCCCCGACGAGTCGATCAGCCTCTACGGCACCCCGTACTGGGCGAAGATGACGGACCGCGACAAGGGCGAGCTGCGCCGGCACCTCGCGTCCTGGCAGTTCAGCCAGTTTCTCCACGGTGAGCAGGGCGCGATGATCTGCGCGGCCCGGATCGTCGAGTCGGTCCCCGACCTGGACGCGAAGTTCTACTCGGCGACCCAGACGATGGACGAGGCCCGGCACGCCGAGATCTACGGCCGTTTCCTGCACGAGAAGATCGGCCTGCTGTACCCGATCAACGACAACCTCCAGTCCCTGCTGGGCGACACGCTGCGCGACTCACGCTGGGACATGCCGTACCTCGGCATGCAGGTGCTCATCGAGGGCCTCGCGCTCGCCGCCTTCGGCATGATCCGCGACACGACGGACAAGCCCCTGCCGAAGCAGATCCTGGCCTACGTCATGCAGGACGAGGCCCGGCACGTGGCCTTCGGCCGGATGGCGCTGCGCGACTACTACCGGCAGCTCAGCGACGCCGAACTGCGCGAGCGTGAGGAGTTCGTCATCGAGGGCTGCTATCTGATGCGCGACCGGCTGCGGGGCGTCGAGGTACTGGAGAACTTCGGCATCCCGAAAGCGGAGGCTGAGGAGTACAGCGAACGGTCCGAATTCCTCGCCCTCTTCCGCCAGTTGCTCTTCTCCCGCATCGTCCCCTGCGTCAAGGACATCGGCCTGTGGGGCAAGCGCCTCCAGCAGGCCTATGTCGACATGGGCGTCTTCGAGATGGGCGACTCCAACCTGGACCTGCTGATGGCACAGGACGAGGAGATCGCGGAGAAGCTGGACGCGGAACGGTTCGCGGCGGAGGAAAACGACCGGGTGGCGGAGGTACGGCAGGCGATCGACCTGGGGGCCACTGACTCCTAGGCCGGGCAGCCCAGGTCGTCGGGGACCTCCAGCGCCACCGGCTCCGCCCCCTGCGCCGGGAACGACGTGCGCAGCGTGAAGGCGTACGGAGTCGGCCCGTTCGTGCGCAGATGCAGCAGGCGGGACTCGGCCTCGGCGACGGTGGGACGGTGGCCGACGGGGACCCACCACATCGCCATCATCGCCTCCTCGACCCGCTCGAACCACTCCCGCCGACGCGCGAGCATCTCCCGGTGCCGGCCCTGGTACATGTACGCGGTCAGCGCGTTGGCGTCCCGCCACACCGACATGTTGATGATCAGCCACTCGTCGCCGAAGACCTGGATGTCGGTCGCGTCGCCGTCGTCCGACTGGAGCCGCCAGACGAATCCGTCAGCGGCGTCCGCATCCGCGTTGACCGGGTCGAGCGCGTCGACGAAGTCCTTCAACTCCGGGGAGTCCAGGGGAAACTTGAGGCGGGCGATGTTGACCTCGGCGAGTTCGTACGCGATGTCGGCAGTCGTCATGGACCGAACGGTAGGTCGGGACGATGGCCCACCGGTACCCCCGTCTCAGTAATCGAGCACGCCCGCCTACGAGTTCAGCACCGCCCGCATCACCGACCGCGCGATCGGCGCCGCGTCCCCGCCCCCGCTGATCTCGCCCCGGCGCGCCGAAGCGTCCTCGACCACCACCGCGACCGCCACCTTCGGCTCCATGTCGCCCTCGGCCTGCGCCCAGGAGACGAACCAGGCGTACGGCATCCCGGAGTTGTCGACGCCGTGCTGCGCGGTGCCGGTCTTGCCGCCGACGGTCGCACCCGGGATGGCGGCGCGCCGGCCGGTGCCCTCCGTGACCACGTCGGCCATCAGCTCCCTCATGCGGACGGCGGTCAACGGGTGCATCATCCGCCGCAGCGGACGCGACCCGGCCGTCGCCAGCGTCGCACCGCTCGCCCGGGTGGTCCGCTCGACCAGGTGCGGCGACCGCACCTGCCCGCCGTTCGCCACGGCCGCCGCGACCATCGCCATCTGCAGGGGCGTGGCCCGCGTGTTGTACTGCCCGATCGACGACAGCGCGAGCTGCGCCCTGTCCACCGAGGTGTCGAAGGTGCTCGGCGCCACCGAGAAGGGGATCTTCACCTCGGTGTCGTTGAAGCCGACGGCCTCCGCCGTCCGCGCCATGTCCGCCACACCCACCCGCACGCCCAGCCTCGCGAACACCGTGTTGCACGACCACACGAACGCCTCCCGCAGCGAGGCGTCCCGGCAGCCGTCGGCCTCGTTCGTCAGCGAGGTCGTCGTGCCGGGCAGGGTGTACGGGTCGGGCGAGTCCGTCGGCTCGTCCAGATCCTTCAGCACACCGGCGTCCAGCGCCGCCGCCGCGGTCACCACCTTGAAGGTGGAGCCCGGCGGATACGTCTGCCGCACCGCCCGGTTGAGCATCGGCTTGTCCCGGTCGCCGTTCAGCCGCTCCCAGGACCGCTTCGCCGCCGGCCCGTTCCCGGACAGTGCGGCGGGGTCGTACGACGGCGTGGACACCAGCGCCAGGATCCGTCCCGTCGCCGGCTCGATGGCCGCCACCGCGCCCTTGCGCCCGCCGAGCCCGGTGTACGCCGCCTTCTGCGCGGCCGGTTCGATCGTCGTCACGACGTCGCCGCCCGCGTTCTGCGACCGCGTGAGGTCGTTCCACAGCGGCAGCGGCGAGAGCATCGGGTCCGTGCCCGACAGGAGGTCGTCCTCGGCGTGCTCCAGGAGCGTCGTGCCGTACACCTGCGAGGCGAAGCCCGTGACGGGCGCGTACATCGGGCCGTGTGCGTACGTCCGTTCGTAGCGGAGCTGCTCGCCGGTGTCCTCGGAGCCGGTGAGGCGGGCGCCGTCGGCCAGGATGTCGCCGCGCGGCTGGCCGTAACGGGCGATGTGCTGGCGGCGGTTGGCCGGATTGTCGTCGTAGGACGGGGCCTGGAAGACCTGGATGCGGGCGGCGTTCACCAGGAGCGCGACCAGCAGCAGGGCGCAGAACACCGCGGCGAGCCTGATGTACCGGGTCATGGGGCGACCTGCCCGTCGTACTGCCGCCGTGCCGAGTCGCTGACCCGGACCAGCAGTGCCACGATCGCCCAGTTGGTGACCACCGACGAGCCGCCCTGCGCCAGGAACGGCATCGCCATGCCGGTCAGCGGGATCAGGCCGGTCACCCCGCCCGCGATCACGAACACCTGGAGCGCCACGATCGAGGCGAGGCCGACCGCGAGGAGTCGGCCGAACGGGTCACGCAGGAGCAGGCCCGCCCGGTAGCCGCGCTCCACTAGGAGGCCGTACAGCAGGAAGATCGCGGACAGGCCCGCCAGCCCCAGTTCCTCGCCCGCCGTCGCCAGGATGAAGTCCGACTTGGCCGCGAAGCCGATCAGGATGGAGTGGCCGAGGCCCAGGCCGGTGCCGAGCACACCGCCCGCCGCGAACGCGAACAGGGACTGGGCCAGCTGGTTGGCGCCCTGACCCGCCTCGATCGACGCGAACGGATGCAGCCAGTCCTCGACCCTGCTGTGCACATGCGGCTCCAGCCAGCCGACGGCGATGGCACCGAGCGCCGCCAGCAGCAGGCCGACCGCGATCCAGCCGGTGCGGCCGGTGGCGACGTACAGCAGGACCACGAACAGGCCGAAGAACAGCAGCGACGTCCCCAGGTCGCGCTCCAGGACCAGCACCCCGACGCTCAGCAGCCAGATCGCGACGATCGGGCCGAGGACCCGCCCGGTCGGCAGCTGGAGGCGCCAGATGCGGCGGCCGGTGTAGCGCAGCGCGTTGCGGTTGGCGGCGAGATACGCGGCGAAGAACACGGCGAGCAGCACCTTCGCGAACTCGCCCGGCTGGATGGAGAATCCCGCGATCCGGATCCAGATCCGGGCGCCGTTCACCGCCGGGAAGAAGATCGGCAGGGTGAGCAGGGCGAGGGCGGCCACGACACACACGTACGCATAGCGCTGGAGCACCCGGTGGTCGCGCAGCAGCAGCACGACGACGATGAACAACCCCACGCCCAGCGTCGACCACACCAGTTGGGTGGGCGCCGCCCGGTCGCCCGGCGTCTCCAGGTCGAGCCGGTAGATCAGCACCAGGCCGAGTCCGTTGAGCAGCACGCCGATCGGCAGCAGAAGCGGGTCCGCGTACGGGGCCCGCAGTCGGACCGCACAGTGCGCCAGCAAGGCCAGCACACCCAGCCCGGCGCCGTAACCGGCGGCGCCGGGTGGGAGGGAGCCGTTCTTCGCCAGGCCGACAGCGCAGTAGCCGTACACCGACAGGAGTACGGCGACGACGATCAGGGCGAGTTCGATGCCACGGCGCCGGGGGAGGCGTACGACGGGCGTGGAGGGGTCCGTCGCTGCTTCCAAGGTGGTTCCGGCCTTGCTCATGTCCGGAACTTACCCAAATAGCATGTCTTATGAGCCTCCGTCATCAGCACCAGCGTGGCGCAGGCCCGATGTTGTCGATGAACCGCGCCGCTCCCCAGGCCCAGGTGCCGTCCGTGAGGAGGTACCAGAGGGGGTTGCCCTGGATGCTCTGCCCGGGCGTCTTGCAGAAGATGGACACGACGTCGCCCCGGTGAACCGCGCGGATCGGCCGACTGCCACGAGTCGGCGCACTGCGCAGGATCAGCCGGTCGGCGGTGACGACACCCCGGTAGCGGCGTGGATCGCGATAGTCACCCCTGGCACCGAACTCGTCGAATCCATCGCCGCCCCCGAAGCTCGAGTCGCCGCCGCTGACCTCCGAGTCCCCACCGCTGCCCCATTCGTCGTCCGCGACGGCGGGCGTGATGGCGGTCGAGCCGGCGAGCGCGACGACAGCAGCAGTCATGGCAAGACGGCGGGTGAGGCGGGTGCGCAGAGACATGGCGGGTACCTCCAGGAATGGGGCGAAGCTGACTAATCGCCACATTAAGAGCGAGGGTGGGTGGTCGCGCGTGCTGATGGGCCATAGGAGAAGCGCCCCGAAGGGGCGCGACTCCTAGGGGCGCGGGGGAACTGCGCGACAAGCCACAAGCAACCCGCAGCCAACGAACAACCTGCAGTCCCGAGCTCTTGGTTCCCGGCCTCGCTAGCGCAGCGTCAGCGTGGCGACGGCACCTCCATCCACCGCATTCGCAAACGTCAGCCGCGCCCCTAACACCTCCGCCTGCCCCAACGCAATCGTCAACCCCAGCCCATGCCCCCGGGTCCCACCCTCCGTACGAAACCGCTGCGGCCCATGCGCGAGCAGATACTCCGGATAGCCGTCCCCATGGTCCCGGACGCTGACCACCGGCCCATTCACCGTGAGAACAACCGGCGGCCGCCCATGCCGGTGCGCATTGGCGACCAGATTGCCCAGCACCCGCTCCAGGCGCCGCCGGTCCGTCTCCACCCGGGCATCCCGGACGATCCTGACCTCCGTGTCGTTCCCGGCCGCCCGCACCACCCGTTCCGCCAGCGCCCCCAACTGCTCGGTGTCCAGGTCGAGCCGCTCCCGCCCTGTGTCGAGGCGGGAGATCTCCAGCAGGTCCTCGGTCAGTGTCCGCAGCGCAGCCACCCGGTCCCGCACCAGCTCCGTCGGCCGCCCCGCCGGGAGCAGTTCCGCGGCGGCGTGCAGTCCGGTGAGCGGCGTGCGCAGCTCATGCGCCACGTCCGCGGTGAACCGCTGCTCGCTCAGCAGCTTGCCCTGCAGCGACGCCGCCATGGAGTCCAGCGCGGCGGCGACCGCGGCCACCTCGTCCTGCGGGCGGGTCGGATCCTTCGTACGGGGGTCGTCGACGCGTGCGTCCAGGTCGCCGCCGCTGATCTGCCGGGCCACCTGCGCGGTCGTGTGCAGCCGCCGCGTCACCCGGGTCACCGCGAACGCGCCCACCAGCAGCGTCACCCCGATCGCCAGCCCCGAGGACCAGATGATCGCCCGGCCGAGGTCGTCGATGGTGCGCGCCTGCTGCGAGTAGTCGACCTGTACGGCAAGTGCCCGCCCGCCGTCGGCCGGGCCCGCCGCCCACATCGTCGGGCGGCCCTCGTGGTCGGCGACCATCGTGCCCCGTTCACCGGCGACCGCCAGCTCGCGCAATGACTCGGGCAGCCCGTCCGGGTCGACGCCCATGCCCGGCATCAGCCTGTCCCCGGCCTCGAAGGCGGTGGTCGCGTCGTTCAGCCGGGACAGCGCGAGGTCGCGGGCCTGCTCGACCGTCTGGTTGGACACGGACACATGGACGAGGACGCCGAGGAGCGCGGCCAGCGTGCAGCACATCACCGTGATGAACACGGCCGCCTTCACGGCGAGCGTCCCGGACCAGCGCGGGAGCCCGAGCCTCATCGAGGACTCGCCGAAGCAGAAGCAGAAGCAGAAGGTGATGCCGATGCCGATGCCGATGCCGACGGCGAAGGCGACGGTCGTGCGGTCCGCTTGGTCGTGCCCGTGCGCAGCATCTCGTCATGCGTGAGCAGCATCGCGCGCTGGTTCGCGTCCCAGGTCCACTGGAGGCGGTACTCGTAGCCGGCGACCTCGGACGGCGACCGAATGATCACGGACCGTCCGGCCAGCTCGACCGCGCTCATCGCGTCCTCCCAGTGCATGACCCGCACCAGCCGCCCCTTCTCGACGGTGTAGACGCGTACCGCCGTCAGGGTGCCCGGCAGCTGCCGGAAGCCCAGCGTCAGATCGTCGCGCCCGTCGCCGGTCAGATCGCGGTAGTACGGCTTCAGGACCGGGCACCTGGCCCGGTCCCCGCCCGCCGCGCAGTCGGCCATCCGCTCGCCCGTCTCGTGGTACGGCGCCCCGGCGAGGTAGTCGTCCGGGCTCGCGGCGATCTCGGTCCGTACGATCGCGACCGGATCCACCTTGCGGAGGTCGCCGCCCGGCACGCCGACCCCCTTGATCACCTCGCGCTCCACCTCGCCGATCTCGTAGGCGGGGGAGGACGCCGGCGGCAGCTCGGGCCAGAGCCGGACCGGGCTGACCGCGGTCGGGGTCGGGCCCGCGCCGCGCAGCCCGCCGGTGTCGCCGCAGGCCGCGGTCGTCGCCGTGCACAGGGCGGCGAGGGCGAGGGCCCGGGCGGGGCGGCTGAGGGGCACGGCACTCCTGTGGTTCTGGATGATCGTGGGCCCCGTACACCTTATTCGCGGGGAAGTCCTTTTTGCGCGCAGGGGCTGTGCGGCCTGCGCACCGGCGTCATTCGGCCAGCTCCTCCAGCAGCCGGGCCGTCGACAGCCCCGCCCGCAGGTAGGCGACGAACAGCTCATTGTGCAGTGCCCAGGGCGAGCGATGCGTGCGGATCAGCCGGATCGCCTCCTCGGCGGAGCAGCCCCGCCGGACCAGGGTGTGCGCGATGACCAGACCCGAGCGGTTGTAGCCGTGGTAGCAGCGGACGAGGACGCTGCGGCCGCCGTCCAGTGCCTCGCTCGCGGCCTGCGCGAGCCGCATCACGCCCGCGAGCTGCGTGCCGTCCAGCGGTCCGTCCGGAATCGGCCACACATGGTGCTCGACGCCCGGGTCCGGCCCGTGCCCCGGCAGCCGGAGGAGAGTCTGCACGAGATCGAACTCATCATGGACGACGACGAATTCCACCCGCCCCGAGCTGCCCCGGAACTCGTGCCCGCCCATCCACAGGCCGGGCACGATCTCGCTCCATGGGCTGTCCGGAGCAGGTACGTCTGGCTGGTTCCCGCGGGTCCGCAAACGAGCCTCCCCAAACCCATGCCAACTCATCCCAAAGGTAACCGGGTTCTTGCCCCTGGAGCACCCCGCCTGGTCCCATGGTCATGGGGTGATGGTGCATGAGCCGACTGCGCGTCATACCGACCTGGCGGCACGGCCAGGAGCGGCTGTATGTCTGCCTCACGGACGGACGGAACATCGCCTGGTACGACCGTGAGGCGGCCCGGGTCAACCTGCTCAGCGACGACCACAGAGAGGGCGTACTCGAAGCCCTCGGCCCCTTCCTGACCGGCCCCGTCACCGTCGGCCCGCCCCCGGTGCCGACCCCCGCGGAGCTGGCCCGCCTCACCCTCCACCCGGACGACGACCTGGCGCCCAACCGCCCCGGCGAGGCCCTCCACATCGCCCTGGACCGGGACCCCGGACCCACCCACCGGCTGCGCCCCGACCCGCGCCGCCGGGCGCTGGCCGCCGAGCAGGCCGTGGGGGAGGCCCTGGAGCGGCTGGACGGCGCGGGCTGGCACGCCCTGCACTCGATCCCGCTGCCCGGCGGCGACCGCGTCCACCACCTGGCGATCGGCCCCGGCGGACTCTTCGCCATCCACACCGTGTACGCCCGCAAGCAGCGGGTCCTGATCGCCGACCCCATGGTCACCCTGGGCCGCCGCGAAGCCCGCCCACTCCTGCGCCGCCTCCGCGCCGACGCCGACCGCGCCTCCTACGCCCTGACCGCCGAGGTCCACCCCCTGCTCGCCCTGGCCGGCCCCGCGGACGTCCAGATCACCGCCCCCCTCCGCGAAGTGCGTGTCTTCCAGGACGCGGAACTAGGAGGCCTGGCCCGCCTAGGTGGCGTGCTCAAACCGGCGGACGTGGAAGCACTGCACGCGATGGCGAGGGACCGCCACACATGGGAACGGGTCTGAAGCGCCCCATAGGGGCGCGGGGAACTGCGCGACAAGCCCCCACCGGCCCGCAGCCAACCGACGACAGATAGCGGCACTCGCGTGGTCATGACGGCACAAGACCGGCGCCCGCCGAATCGAGCAGCGGTGCCAGCAGATCACCGTAATCCTGCAGCCGCGGCCCGAGATCCGCCGCCGTGAACGCCAGCTGCCCCGGCGCCGCACACTGCTCGACCTCCTCCCAGGTCACCGGCGCCGACACCAACGGCTGGGCCCGCGCCCGCAGCGTGTAGGGGGTCGCCGTGGTCTTCCGCGCAGCGTTCTGGCTCCAGTCGACGAACACCTTCCCGGGCCGCAGGCTCTTCGTCATCCGGTGCACGACCAGCCGCGGCAACGCCCGTTCCGCCTCCACGGCGAGTTCCTTGGCGTACTCGCTGACCTGCTCGGACGAAGCGGACCGCACGGCGGCCAGCAGATGCAGCCCCTTCGCCCCGGACGTCTTCGGCCACGCCTCGATGCCGTCGGCCGCGAGCCGGTCCCGTAGCCACACGGCGACCTGACAGCACTCCACGACCGTCGCCGGCGCCCCCGGATCGAGGTCGAACACCAGCCGGTCCGCCTCGCCGGGCGCCCCGATCAGCCACTGCGGGGTGTGGAACTCGGTCACCAGATTGGCGGCCCACATCAGACTCGCCAGATCCTGTACGAGCACCATCCGCGCCGGCCCCTCCATCCTCGGCACCTCGGCGGTGGAGACCCACTCCGGTGTCCCCGGCGGCACGTTCTTGGTGAAGAACACCTGCCCGTCGGGCCCGTCCGGATACCGCAGAAACGACACCGGCCGGTCCCGCAGATGCGGCAACAGCACGTCGGCGACGGTCGCGTAGTAGTGCAGTACCTCGCCCTTGGTGAACCCGGCGGCCGGATACAGCACCTTCTCCAGATTACTGAGCGCGACCCGCCGTCCCTCTACCTCCGTGATGGGCGCCATACGTCGAGTCTCACCTCTACCGGCCCCTACGGCACCCTGCGCAGTTCCCCCGAATGCCTCAGTCCAGGTAACCCCGTCACTCCGACGGCCGTTTGAAAGCGGTACTCCCCTTGAATCAAGGAGCTCCCATGAGCGCCAACGTCGTACAGATGGCGACGAGCCGCTGACCGGCCGACGACCCACCGAGAGCCCCATGAAACTCACCTCCGTGGTCATCAGCCACAACGTCGCCGACTATCTGCCCGACTGCCTGGGCTCGCTGCGCAGGAACACCGGCCCGGACATCGAGTACGTCTTCGTCGACGACCGTTCCACCGACGGCTCCCGCGCCCTGCTGGAGCAGGCCGTCGCCCGCATCCCCAACAGCCGGCTCGTCGTGCACCCGCGGAACCGGGGCGCCTCCGCCGCCCGCAACACCGGGATCGACGAGGCGCGCGGTGAGTACGTCACCTTCCTCGACGGCGACGACTGGCTGGCGCCCGGCTACTACCCCCGGCTCGCCGAGGCCTGCACCCGGCTCGGCACCGACTTCGTCCGCGTCGACCATCTGCGCGCACAGGGCAAGAAGCGCACGCTGCAAAGGGCGCCGGAGAGCAGGCGCGGGGTGCCGATCCCGTCGGTCGAGGGCATCGGCGAGGAGAACCGGGAGACCATGGCCGACTACGTCAACGCGTGGTCGGGCGGCTTCCGCACCGGGCTGCGGGACAGCGGGCTGCTGTACTTCGACACCTCGCTCAGGACCTGCGAGGACCGGCTGTGGAACTGGCGGCTGCATCTGCACACCCGGACGTTCGCGGTGGTGGGCCTCGCCGGGCTCTTCTACCGCAGGGACGTCGGCGGCTCCCTCACCAGCGTCGGTGACGACCGGCAGCTCGACTTCCTGCCGGCCTCGCAGCGGATCATCGAGGAGGCCCTCGCCCACTGCACGGACCGGAGCGTGCACCGCAAGGCCGTACGGACCCTGCTCGGCCTCACGCACTTCCACCTCAAGCGGACCGACCGGCTGGACAAGCGGGTGGCCAGACAGTTCCCCGGGCGGTACCGGGCGCTGGCCGCGTCCCTGCCGCAGGACCTGCTCCGTGAAGTCCTCGACGGCATGGACGAACAGCGCAGATCCGACCTGACCGCCCTCTACCGTCCGAGGAAGACCGCGTGCCCCCGATGAACGGCCCCGTTCCCACGGAGCCCTGTGATCCCGTCCCGGTCCAGCTCGTCGAAGCCTCCACGCTCTACGGCCTCGCCACGGTCTGCGCGGCCGTCGCACAGGGACTGCTGCCGCTCGCGGAGGGCGGCCGGCGGCTGCTGGTGACGTCCACCAACACCAATGTCCCCGAGGCCCAGCCCCCGTGGGAGGAGCTGCCCGGCTTCGCCCACCTGGCGACGTACTTCGACGCGGTCGTCTCCTGGAAC
Source organism: Streptomyces sp. 4N124 (assembly GCF_052245395.1). NCBI lineage: Bacteria > Bacillati > Actinomycetota > Actinomycetes > Kitasatosporales > Streptomycetaceae > Streptomyces > Streptomyces sp. 4N124. Next base: position 87,260 of record NZ_JBQQBS010000005.1, on the reverse strand, counting down.
GACACGATCTTCCCCAACCACCCCTCGGTCTGGTCGCCCCGCCCCGAGGACCGCTCGCTGTTCGAGCAGGCGCTGCGCCGCTCCTGGGGCATCGCCCCCGACGCCCCCGTCGAACTGGTCGCCGAGTCGGTCCAGTCCCCGCCCTCCCTCACCCTGGCCCGCCTCTTCGCCGACGCGACCCTGCACGTCTACGCCGACGGCCTGATGAGCTACGGCCCCCTGCGCACCCGCCTGGAACAGCAAGTCCTGCGCCGCGTAGGCCGGTTCGTCTACCCGGAGCTGGTCCCCGGCCTGCGCCCGCACCTGCTCGACGAGTGGCCCGGCGCCGAACACCACCCGCTGCCCCCCGACGCCCTGCGCCGCATCCTCGCCGTCCTCGCCGACGCCGCCAAGGACGAACTGGAGGCGGTACGTGAACTGCCCCAGGGCGGCGCCCTGTTGCTCGGCCAGTACCTCGCCGAGGCGGGCATCCTCAGTGCCGCCGAGGAGGACGCCCTGCACCGCGACATACTGCGCGAGGCGGTACGGGGCGGCGCCGAGTCGATCCTCTTCAAGCCGCATCCCAGCGCACCCCGCCGGCACGCCGAGGCCCTCCGCGGGGAAGCCGCCCGCGCCGGCGTCACCCTGCACGTCGTCGACCTCCCCGTCCTCGCCGAGGTGCTCTACGAACGACGCCGCCCGGACGTCGTCCTCGGCTGCTTCTCCACCGCCCTGTTCACCGCCACCACGGTGTACGGCATCCCCGCCGTGCGCGTCGGCACGGACCTCGTCCTGCGCCGCCTGAAACCGTACGAGAACAGCAACCGCATCCCGCTGGTCATCGCCGACAGCGTGCTGCCCGGACCCGGGGCCGTCGAGGCACGGGACGAGGTGCGGCGGCTGGTGGCGACCGTCTCGTTCTGCATGCAGCCCATCGCCTACGCCCATCTGCGCCCCGCCGCCGAGGAGTTGCTGTCCGCCGACCGCGCCAAGGCCGTCGCCGGCCGGTACATGGGCCTGCTCCGGCTCACCAGGCTCCGCCTCCCGGGCCGCCTCCCGGCAGCCCGCCTCCTGCTGCCGCTGGCGCGGACCTCGTTCATTCACCGACACCGCTCGACCCTCGCCCGGCTGGCACGCGGCGTACGCGGGACGGTGATCCGGTGAGCGCTCACCGGGAACGGGGTCAGGACGGGCAGCAGGACGAGGGCTCGATGCCCGCCGGGCGGGGGCGAGTTGACGGTGCTCGGGTGATCGCCCGGCAGGGGCGCGGCGAGGAAGCGTTGGAGGACGGGGCGGTGATCGCTCCGGTTGCGGCGCTGATCGGCGGGCAGGGACCGGCGGGGCGTCCCGCTCCGTCCCCCGCACCGCCGCGGACGGTGCGGCGACGCCCCACCGCCGGCCGGTTCGCCGTCGAACTCGTCCTCGGGGCGGGCATCGCGGTCTCCGTGAGCCTCGGCATCCAGCGCGTCGTACCGCGGCTGCCGCTGCCCGAACCGTCGCTGCTGACGAACATCCTCACCACGCTGACCACGACGGCCGTGGTGGTCCTCCTCGCCCTGACGGTGCTGGCCGCCGGACGGGGCGGCATGGCCGTACGCGGGCTCCTCCACTGGTCCGGCTATGCGCTGGTCTCCGCGCTGCCCACCCTCCTCCTCGCCCTCCCACTGCACGGCACCCGCTGGTTCCTGGGCGGGCTGGCCTCGGACAACCAGTTCCGCGTCGAGTACCTCACCCGCCTCACCGACTCGCCCGCGCTGGCCGACTTCGCCTACCGGGACGTACCGCCGCTGTACCCGCCCGGCTGGTTCTGGACCGGCGGCCGGATCGCCGCGCTGCTGGGCTGGGACGCGTGGGCCGCCTTCAAGCCGCTGTGCATCACCTCGGCCGCGCTCGCCGCGGCGGTGACGCTGGCGCTGTGGCGGCTGCTGGTGCCGCCCCGGATCGCCGTACTGCTGGCGGCGGCGACCGTGATGGCCGCCTTCGTCGAGCCGTCCCTCGGCGTCCGCGAGCCCTACGCCTGGCTGGTCGGCTCCGCGCTGGCGCCGCTCACGGTGATCGCGCTGAAGCTGCTGCGGGCGCCTGCCGTCCGCCCGTGGCCGTTGCTGGCGTTCGGCGTCGCGGTGGGCGCGACCGTGCTGACGTACACGATGCTCGCCGCCTTCTGGGTGTTCACGCTCAGCGCGATGGTGGTGGGCCTGCTGCTGCACAGGCCGCGCCGGTGGCGCACGCTGCTCGCACGGGCCGCGCTGACGGGGATCGCGGCGGCACCGTCGGCGGCCGTGGTCCTGCTGCCGTACGAACTGGCCGGACGCGCCGCGGGCGGGTCCCCCGACACGACGGCGCTGAAGTTCACTCCCTACCAGCAGTTGACGTATCTGCTGCCGATGACGGAGATCACGCCGGGCGGACTGCTGTGCCTGGCCGGCACGGTCTGGCTGGTCGTCCGCTGCCGCACCCGGCCCGTGGCCGCGGGCCTGCTCGCGCTGGTCGCCGGATGCTACGCCTGGTGCGTGCTGTCCCATCTGGCCATCGCGCTCGGCACCACGCTCCTCTCCTTCCGCGTCCACCCGGTCCTGCTCGTCGCCCTGCACTGCGCGGGCGTCCTCGCCCTGTGGGACCTGCTGCGGACCGTGCGCAGGCGGCATCCCGCGCGGGCCCGGACCGCCACCGGCGTACTGGCCGTCATCGCGACGGTCTTCACCGTCGCCGCCGTCCAGCACGCGCAGAGCGCGCTGGGCCGCGAGGTCGATCTGGCCTACCGGCAGAGTTATCCCCTGGACGACGGCACGGCCCCCTCCCGCACGGCACGCGTCCGGCACCCCGGCACCGAGGACCTGTGGATCCGCCCCCTGGTCCGCGCGATCGCCCGCGGCACCGGCAGGCAGCCGCACGATCTGACCGTCCTGACGGACCATCACCGGCTGCTGTCCGTCGAGCCGTACTGGGCCTATGTCGCCATGACGCCCGGCTACTCCAACCCCCTGGCGCGGCACGAGAAGCGCAACGCGGAGGTACGGCGCTGGCTCGCCGCCCGGGGCGCGGACGACTTCGTGCGGCGGCTGGACTCGGGCCGCTTCCCGGCACCGGACGTGTTCGTCCTGCGGCAGACCGACACCGGCTACGGCCTCTATCTGTTCCGCCACAACTTCCCCCGCGTCCCGGTGACCCGGTCCTCTCAGGTCGTCTTCCCCGTCGACTTCTTCCCGCCGGGGCGCTTCCTGCGGCAGGACGTCGGGCCGTACACCGTGATCACGCGGTACGGCGCCCGGTCCGGGTGAGCACGGTGTACGGCCGGGCCGGGTCAACCTGTTAACGACGCGTCAAGGGCCGGTAGGGTTCGCAGCGGTGTGCCGGGAAGCCTGGTCGGCGAGCAGAAGCAGTCTGTCTTCCGATCGGTGGTGGCCCCGTGAACGACTGGCACAGCTGGGCCGCGCTCGTCGTGTTCGTCGGCGCGTACTCCCTGATCATCAGCGAGAAGATCCACCGGGTCGCGGTGGCCCTGGGCGGCGCCGGCCTGATGCTCGCGATCGGCGCCACCGACGACGTCACGGCGTTCTACTCCGAGGACGCCGGCATCGACTGGAACGTCATCTTCCTGCTGATGGGCATGATGATGATCGTCGGCGTGCTGAAGAAGACCGGCATGTTCGAGTACCTGGCCATCTGGGCGGTGAAGCGGGCCCGCGCCCGGCCCTACCGGGTGATGGCCATGCTCGTCGTCATCACCGCGATCGCCTCGGCCCTGCTCGACAACGTCACCACGGTCCTGCTCGTCGCCCCGGTCACCCTGCTGGTCTGTGAACGCCTCGCCCTGCCCGCCGCCCCGTTCCTGATCGCCGAGGTGTTCGCGTCCAACATCGGCGGCACCGCCACCCTCGTCGGCGACCCGCCCAACATCATCATCGCCAGCCGGGCCGGCCTCACCTTCAACGACTTCCTGATCCACCTCGCCCCGCTGTCCGCGTTCCTGATACTGCTTCTCCTGCTGCTGTGCCGCGTGCTGTTCCGCAAGTCCTTCGTGTACGACGAGGACCGCGCCGCCGAGATCATGGAGCTGGAGGAGCGGGAGGCCATCAGGGACCCGCGGCTGCTGATCCAGGGTCTGGTCGTCCTCGTTCTGGTGGTCGCCGGGTTCGTCCTGCACCCCGTACTGCACTACGAGCCCAGCGTCGTCGCCCTGCTCGGTGCCGGACTGCTCATCGCCGTCTCCGCGGTCGAGACCGGCGACGTCCTCGCCGAGGTCGAATGGCCCACGCTGGCCTTCTTCGCGGGCCTGTTCGTGATGATCGGCGGGCTGATCGACACCGGTGTCGTCGACGAGGTGTCCAAGGGGCTCGCCGACGTGATCGGCACCAACGAACTCGCCGGCTCCATGACCATGCTGAGCGCGTCCGCGGTCCTGTCCGGGGTCGTCGACAACATCCCGTACGTCGCCACCATGGCCCCCATCACCGCCGACCTCGTGCAGAACATGGGCGGCGACAGCGGCCACGTCATGTGGTGGGCGCTCGCCCTGGGCGCCGACCTCGGCGGCAACGCCACCGCCATCGGCGCCTCGGCCAACGTCGTCGTGCTCGGCATCGCCGAACGCAACCGACAGCCCATCTCCTTCTGGCAGTTCACCAAGTACGGCCTCGTGGTCACGGCCGTCACGGTCGTGGTGGCGATGGCGTATGTGTGGCTGCGGTACTTCGGGTGGGGATAGGCGTGGGGTGCGGGGGCGTCACTTCACGGTCGGGCTGGGGGCGGGGGTGGGCGCGGACGTGTTGACGTCCAGGCCCGGGGGCTCCGTGAGGGCGACGATCGGCGCGCCCGGCTGGGGCGGCGGCGGGGTGGTCTGGTCCTGGGGGAGCTTCGGCGGGCTGGTCTGCTGGAAGAGGGCCTGGTCGAAGTTGACCATTTCGGTCTTCTCCAGGACCGAGATGTGGTCGAGGACGGTGTCGTTGGTCAGGTCGGCGAGCTGACGGACCAGCGAGTTCTTGGTGCTGGCGCGGGTCTGGGCGACCACCGGGAAGATCCGCCCGTGGGCGGTCCGCATGATGTTGACCGCGGTGGTGTCGAACTGCTTGCCGGTCTCGGCCTGGGAGGTCGCCACGAACTGCTGCTGCTGCGGGCTGGGCTGGTTGGGCAGCGTGATGCCCAGCTCGGGCGCGATCTTGCGGCACATCGCGTCAAGCCGGGCGTGCCCGACGACCAGGTGCTCGCCGGCCTCCTTCATCGCCGGGGTCGTCCCGCGCTCCATCGCCGTCATGCCGAGCGGGTACTCCCACAGCCCGGCCGCGCGCACCGCGACCACGAAGGACCGGTCGGCCTCGGTGAGCGGACCGTAGGGGGTGTTCGCGATGATGCGATCCTGCGAGCTGGTGGTGTTGTCGATCCCGAGCATCGCGGGATACGCGAGTGCGGCGAGGGTCAGACTCAACGCACCGCCGACGAAGACGGTTCCGACCCTGTTGCGCGACAGGCGCATCGTGCCTCCTGATGTGACCGGCCCTGACAGGAAGAAGTACGGACGGGATGCGCCGTCCAATCAGTGCTCCGAGTAAAAGTCACGCAGGAGGCATATGGCGTACGTCACATCCCTCACGTACCGCTGGAGGTGTCTGCCGTCGCGAGGAGTTCGTGGAGGAGGTGCGAGGCGGTGATCACGCCCAAGAGATGGGTCCCGTCCTTCGCCTTCTCCACCACCGCCACCACCGGGCTGCGCACCTGGGCCATCAGCGCGGCCACCTCCAGCGCGGTGTCGTCGGGGTCCGCGATCGGGGGCGGCGCCGCCTTGCTGGGCAGGCACTCCCCGACCCGACGGCCGACCAGCGCCTGACACAGCCGGTCGGCGTGCTTCTCGTCGACGACCGCGGCGAGCGTCGGGTCCTCCAGCACATACGCCGGAACCAGCACCTTGATCATCTGCGACGCCGGCAGGATCGCCTTCGGCTCACCGCGCTCATCGAGCACCAGCAGCCCCGGCAACTTGTGCTCGGCCATCAGCCGCGCCGCCTCCAGCGCGTCACTGTCCACGCTCACCGTCTCGTATCCGACCGCCAGGTCACGTGCGCGCACGACGGGCTCCTCGTCTGCGTCTGTGTCTGCGTCTGTGACATGAAACATACGCGGGGGGTGGGGGAGCACCACGGATCGGCTCCGGTGCCGGACACCGGCAGGTGGCCGGCACCGGAGCCGAGAGGGTGATGAGCGGCAGTCAGTCCATGACGCCGATCAGAGCCGGTCGAGGATGCCCTGGAGCTGCTCGACCTCGGCGGACTGACCCTTGACGATGGCGTCTGCCATCTTCTTGGCGTCGGCGTTCTTGCCGTTCTTCTGCTCGTCCTCGGCCGTGGTGATCGCGCCGTCGTGGTGCTCGATCATCATCTGGGCGAACATCTTGTCGAAGTCCGCGCCCTTCATGGCCTTGAGGTCTGCCATGCCCTGGTCGGACATCATGCCGTCCATGCCCGAACCGCCGGAGTGGTCCATGCCCTCCATGGACTCCGCCGCGGTCGGCTTGTTCCAGGACTCCAGCCAGCCCTTCATCGTCTTGATCTCGGGGTCCTGGGCCTTCTCGATCTTCCCGGCGATGTCCTTGAGCTCCGCGTCGGAGGCACGGCCGTCGGCCAGCTCGGCCATCTCCAGGGCCTGCTCGTGGTGCGGGATCATCATCTGGGCGAACATGACGTCCGCGTCGTTGAAGTCGCCGGCCTTGGCCCCCACCTCGGCGGTTGCCCCGGCCGAGGAGCTGTCGCTGCCGTGGTCCATGCCGCTCATGTCGTCGCCGTCGCCACCGCAGGCGGCGAGAAGCAGGGCTCCCGCCGTGACGATGCCGACGGTCGTGACGTGGCGGACGGGCTTGCGGCGCAGGGCGCGCGTGAAGGCAGTCATGGTGGATCTCACCTCGTGTTGTCGGTTCTCTGGCTGTGTGGGCGTACGCGAGATCGCGGGGCCGCGCACGGTGCGCGCCCGCGAGGGCGTAGCGGCCTACAGCCGCAGAACCGACAACTGGGTCAGATCAGGTGTGCGAGGGGGTGGGGCGGAGCGCCGCAGGACAGGTGCCTGGGCGAGAACGTCCCCGGGGCAGCCGGGACTGCGGGCGAGCGCCGATCGCAGCAGTGCGACGAGGATCCAGGCGGCGAAGAGGACCGCCACGCACAGCGAGGCCATGTCCATGGCCATGACCGGCAGGTCCGCGGACGGCGACCGCGCCGGATCCGCCGCGTGGTCCGAGTCCAGGGCAGCCGGGGTGTCGAGCGGCTCGTGAGCCGCCTGCGCCGGACCCATCGCCGCCGTCGACGCGTGGGATGACTCGTCCGGATGCCCCACGGTGTGCATCACGAACACGCCGAGCGCGAGCACGACGACGAGCAGCAGGTGCCCGAGGGCGCCTCCTGCTCGTACGTAACGGCTCACGTGCACTGCGGGGCCTCCTTCGTCGTCGACACTACATACGGCACTCACGCGCCCCGTATTCAATCGTCACGGGTGCAGGACGGCTTCTCCCTTGACCCGGATTCCGGTGCGGTCACCGGGCTGTACGGCGAGGGGACCGGACGCCCGGATGTCCACGGGGTCGTCGAGGCCGTCGACTGTCACGGTGACCATGGCGTCGTGGCCGTAGAAGCGCACGTCGGTGACGGTGCCGTCGGCCGCCGCGGAGGCGGGTTCGGTGAGTTCCAGTTGCTCCGGGCGCAGCAGCACAGTGCCCGAACCCGTATGTGTGCTCGCGTCCGTGGCGAGCGGGACGGTGCCCAGCGCGGTGTCCGCGGTGGCGCCGCCGAGCGCGGTTGCCCGGAGCAGGACGGCGTCGCCGACGAAGCGGGCGACCCAGGGGTCGGCCGGGCGCCGGTAGACCTGTTGCGGGGTGTCGCACTGGGCCACGCGGCCGTCGCGGACGACCGCGACGAGGTCGGCGGTGGACAGTGCCTCCTGCTGGTCATGGGTGACCAGGACGGCGGTGGCGCCGCTGAGCCGCAGGGCGGTGCGGACGTCGGCGCGGACTCCGGCGCGCAGGGCGCTGTCCAGGGCGTTGAACGGCTCGTCCAGCAGGACCAGTGCCGGGCGCGGTGCCAGGGCGCGGGCCAGGGCGATGCGTTGCTGCTGGCCGCCGGACAACTCGTGGGGCATCCGGTCGCCGTAGCCGGCCAGTCCGACCAGGTCCAGCATCTCCTCCGTACGGCGCCCGCGCGCGGTCCGGTCGAGGCCGGTCAGGCCGAAGGCGACGTTGCGTGCCACGCTCAAGTGCGGGAACAGCGCGCCTTCTTGGGGGACGATGCCGATGCGGCGCCGCTCCGGGGGCAGCTGGACGCCGGGGCCGGTCAGGACGCGTCCGCCGACGGTGACGCTGCCCGCGTCGGCGCGCAGAAAGCCCGCGATGATGCGCAGCAGGGTGGTCTTGCCGCATCCCGAGGGGCCGAGCACGGCGGCCAGGGCGCCGCCGGGGACGGTGAGGTCGAGTCCGTCGAGGACGGGCGGGGCGTGCGGGCCGTAGGACTGGGTCAGTCCTTCGATGCGCAGGTCGCTTGTGTGCGGTTCGGTCATGTGCGGTGCCTGCCGAGGAGGTAGGAGGGGATCGCGGCCAGCAGGATCAGCGCGGCGGCGTAGGGGGCCGCGGCGGCGTAGGAGGCGGTGCCGGTCTCCGTCCACAGACGGGTGGCCAGGGTGTCCATGCCGGTGGGGCGCAACAGGAGTGTCGCGGGGAGTTCCTTCATGCAGACCACGAAGGTCAGCGCGGTTCCTGCCGCCACGCCGGGCGCGGCCAGCGGCACGGTGACCTCGCGCAGGACCCGCCAGGGCCCGCGGCCCAACGACCGTGCCACGTCCTCAAGGCCGGGCGGCGCCTGGAGGACCGCGGCACGCGTGGCGGCGACCGCGACGGGCAGGAACAGCACGGCGTACGCGCCGACGAGGAGCGGGAGTTCCTGGTACAGCGGGTGGGCGTAGCGCACGGCGAAGAAGACGAGCGACAGGGCGACGGTGATGCCCGGCAGGGCGTGACCCGCGTACGCGGCCTGTTCCAGCAGATGGGCGACCCGGCCCCGGTGACGGGCGGCGATCACCCCGATGGGCAGGGCGAGCAGGGTGGTCAGCGCGGCGCCCGCGGCGGCGACGCCGAGCGTGGCCGTGGCGGTCTCGGTGAGGCGGGCCGGGTCCCAGGTCGCCGAGTTGCCGACGGCCAGCCAGTAGCCGAGCGTGGCGAGCGGGAACGCGATGGCGGCGGCCGTGACGGCGCCACACCAACTCAGCGACGGCACGAGCCACTTCCCCAACGGCGCGGGATCAGCCGGGCGTGCGGTGCCGGTGCCGGTCCGCGCGTACCCGGCCCGCCCGCGCGTGCGTGCTTCGGCGGCGACCAGGGCCACGGTGAGCACCACCAGCACGACGCTGAGTGCGGCGGCCGGGGTCCGGTCGAAGGACGCCCGGTACGAGGTGTAGATGCCGCGGGTGAAGGTGTCGTATCGCATCAGCGAGACCGCGCCGAAGTCGGAGAACACGTACAGCGCCACCAGGACCGCCCCGCCGGCCGCCGCCGGGCGCAGTTGCGGGAGGGTGACGCGCCAGAAGGTGCGCAGCGGCCCGAGGCCGAGGGAGCGTGCGGCCTCCTCCTGCGCGGGGTCGGTGCGGCGCAGCGCGGCGGCGACCGGCAGATGGACGTACGGGAAGCTCACCAGGGTCAGCGACAGGGCGGAGCCGGTGAAGCCGGCCAGGTGCGGGGCGGCGGACAGCCAGGCGAAGGCGGCGACGTAACTCGGCACGGCCAGCGGCAGGGTCACCAGCACCGCCCAGCCGCGCGCCCACGGCAGGTTCGTACGGGTGGTCAGCCAGGCCAGCGAGACGCCGAGGAGCAGACAGGCGGCCACCACGACCGCGGCCAGGGCGATGCTGCGGCCGAGCAGCAGGGCGGCGCGCTCGGTGGTGACGATGCTCCAGGCGTAGCCCGGCCCGCGTTCCAGGGCGCGCACGCAGAGGTACACGAGCGGGAGCAGCGCGAACGCGGCGGCCACCGTCGCCGGCAGGCCCAGCACCCACGGCACCCGCCCGGCCTGCCGAAGCCGCGGTACCGGGCGGGTGCGGGAGCCTTTCGTGACGGACGTACCCGTCTCCATCGGCTGACCGGGCCTCAGACCAGTCCGGCTTCCTGGAGCATGGCCAGTGTCTCCTTGAGCGAGTCGAGCTCGCCGAGGTTGATCTCGGGCGCCTGGAGGGAGTCGAGCGCGGGCAGGCCCTGTGCCGGAGCGACGCCGGCGGCCAGCGGGTACTCCTTGGTCTCCTCGGCGAAGTACGTCTGGGCCTCCTCACCGAGCAGGAAGTCCGCCGCCTGCTGCGCGTAGTCGGCCTCCTTCTTGTCGGCGCCCTTCAGCAGGCCCACCCCGGCGACGTTGACCAGGCCGCCCGGGTCGCCATTGGGCAGGAAGTGGAGTTTGGCGGTGAGCTTGCCCTCGCCCTCCTCCGCGGCCTTCTCGTACCAGTAGTAGTGGTTGATCAGGCCGAGAGAGACCTCCCCGGAGTCCACGGCCTCAAGGATCTCGGTGTTCTTCTCGTACGCCTTCGGGGAGTTGGCCTTGAAGCCCTTCAGCCAGTCGCGGGTGGCGTCGTCGCCCTCCAGGACCCGCATGCCGGTGACGAACGCCTGGAAGGAGGCGTTGTTCGGCGCGAACCCGACGCGGCCCTTCCACTCCGGCTCGGTCAACGCCTGCACGCTGCCCGGGGGCGTGGGGACCTTGCCCGGGTGGTACGCGAGGACCCGGACCCGCCCGGAGACACCGACCCAGTCACCTTCGCCGCCCCGGTAGGCCGTGTCGACCTTGCCCAGCGTCGGCTGCGGAAGGGCCGTCAGCACGCCTTCCTTCGACAGGGCACCGAGGGCACCCGCGTCCTGCGAGAAGAACAGCCCGGCCTCGGTCTTGTCGCCCTCCTCCAGGATCTGGGCGGCCAGTTCGGCGCTGTCGCCGTAGCGCACCTCGACGTTGGCGTCGAGCTTCTTCTCCAGCTTCTCCAGCAGCGGTTCGACCAGGTCCTCGTTGCGACCGGAGTAGATGACCAGGTCGGCCGGCTCGTCGCTGCACGCCGCGAGGGCCGGGGCGAGCAGGCCGAGAGCGAGGAGCGGTACGGCGAGACGTCTGGCCGAGGGGCGTCGCATGGTGAAGCCTTCCTGACATGGCTCACCTCCGGGCCGGACAACGCGCCGTGGGGAAGGGGAGGGAGAGCGAGCGGGGAGCGGTGCCGCGAAGGAACCTGTGAATGCCCAATGAATAAGGTAAAGCTAACCTCATCGTCAAGAACGGCTTGATAACGGGTGTTGTCCAGCCTTCCGGACGCGCCCCTGTGAGCCCGCCATGCACTGCATGTGATGTTTCTGTGACTTTCCTTTGAGGTTAGGCATACCTAATACTTCGCCTGTGCTCACCCCCTCCGACCTGCTCCCAGGCGTTCCCGGCGCCACATCGCCGCTGTTCGCCAGACGTCTCGCCGCACACGGCGACCGCGTCGCCCTGCTGACGCCCGACGGCGAACTGACGTACGGCGAACTGGCCGAAAAGGTCGCTCAGATGGCCGCACGCCTGGGAGCCCGACGGCGGCTGGTGCTGCTCGCCGGCGCCAACACGGCCGACGCCCTCATCGCCTACCTCGCCGCCCTCGCGGCCGGCCACCCGGTCCTGCTGGTCCCCGGCGACAACGACGAAGCCGTGCAGTCCCTGACCGCCGCGTACGACCCGGACGTAGTGATCGGCGCCGACCCCTCAGGGAACTGGCGCCTGGACGAACGGCGGACCGCCTCCGCCCACGAACTCCACCCGGACCTCGCCCTGCTGCTGAGCACCTCCGGCTCCACCGGATCGCCCAAGCTGGTCCGGCTGTCGTACGAGAACCTGCAAGCCAACGCCGAGTCCATCGCCACGTACCTGGACATCCGCGAGGCAGACCGCGCCGCCACCACCCTGCCCATGCACTACTGCTACGGCCTGTCCGTCATCAACAGCCACCTGCTGAGCGGCGCCGGACTGATCCTCACCGACCGTTCCGTCGCCGACGACGGCTTCTGGGACCTCTTCCGCGCCGCACACGGCACCACCTTCGCCGCCGTCCCCTACACCTTCGACCTGCTGGACCGGACCGGCTTCGCCGACCTGCGCCTGCCCCACCTGCGCTGCATCACCCAGGCAGGCGGCCGGCTCGCCCCCGAACGGGTCGGCCACTACGCCGAGTTGGGCCGGCGCGACGGCTGGGACCTGTACGTGATGTACGGCCAGACCGAGGCCACCGCCCGCATGGCCTACCTCCCTCCACACCTCGCCGCCACGCACCCGGAGACGATCGGCGTCCCCATACCCGGCGGCTCCTTCCACCTGGAACCCCACCCGGACTGGCCGGGTGCGGACACCGGCGAACTGGTCTACGCGGGCCCCAACGTCATGCTCGGCTACGCCGAACACCCCACCGACCTGGCGCTGGGCCGCACGACCCAGGCTCTCCACACAGGCGACATCGCCCGTCGCACCCCGGACGGGCTGTACGAAATAGTCGGCCGCAGCAGCCGTTTCGCGAAGATCCTGGGCCTGCGGATCGCTCCGGAGCGCGTCGAGGGGCTGCTGCAGCGGCACGGCTTCAGCGCCCTCTGCGCCGGCGCCGACGACACACTGGTGGTCGCCGTGGCGGGCGGGAGCGACACCGACGCGAGCCGGGTGCGACGCCTCGTGACCGGTGAGTTCGGGCTCCCGCCCCGGGCAGTCGCCGTCCATGTCCTGCCCGAACTGCCCCGGCTGCCCACGGGCAAGCCCGACCATGAGGCCGTACGCGGACTCGGCGGCGCACCCACGCCGAGGCCGGATGAACAGCCGTCGGACCTGGTCCAGTTGTACGCCGACATCCTCGACCGCACGGACGTCACCGAGAACAGCAGCTTCGTGTCGCTGGGCGGCGACTCACTGTCGTATGTCGAGATGTCACTCAACTTGGAGCAGACGCTCGGCCATCTGCCACCCGACTGGCACACCAGATCCATACGCGACCTCCGCTCGCCGGAGCCCGCCGAGTCCGCACCGGGGAAGGGTTCACGCAGACGACGCACCCTGGAGACCGGCATCGCGCTGCGCGCCGCGGCCATCGTCATGATCGTCGGCTCGCACATCCACGTCTTCTATGTCAAGGGCGGCGCCCACCTGCTGCTGGCCGTCGCGGGCTACAACCTCGCCCGCTTCCACCTCACCCCCTCCGCCGAGCGCCGCGAACGGGTCCGGCACGGGCTGCGCAGCATCGCCCGTATCGTCCTGCCCAGCCTGGCCTGGATCGCCCTCGTCCTTCCGTTCACCGACGACTACGGCCTCACCAACCTCGTCCTGCTGCACAGCGTCCTCGGGCCGCACGACAGCGAGACGGCCATGCACTTCTGGTTCGTCGAGGCGCTCACCTACATCCTGGTGGCCGCCATCGCCCTGCTGAGCCTGCGCGTCGTGGACCGCGCCGAACGACGCTTCCCGTTCGCCCTCCCCATGACGATCGCGGCGCTGGGACTCCTCACCCGCTACGACCTCCTCGGCCTGCGCGACCGGTTCCACATCCCCTCGGCGGCCGTGGTCTTCTGGCTGTTCGCGCTGGGCTGGGCCGCCGCGAAGGCGGACACCACCCGGCAGCGGATGCTGGTGACCGCGGCGGCGGTGGCCACGATCCCCGGCTTCTTCCCCGGCGAGCCGTTCCGGGACGCTGTCATCGCGGCCGGCTTCGTGCTCCTGGTGTGGGTCCGCAGCCTGCCGAGCCTCGGGCGGGTCAACACCGTGGCGGGCGTGCTGGCGAGCAGCTCGCTGTACATCTACCTGACCCACTGGCAGATCTTCCCCCTGATCGACGACATCTCCGGATGGCTGGCACTGCTCGCCTCCCTCCTGTTCGGCATCGGATACGCCGCGGTGGCCAGGCGGGCGATGCGACGACTGTCGGGCCTGCGAGCGCGGCGCTGACGCCAAGTCACACAGGTATGCACCCATCTCATTGCCCCTCTTTATGAAAACGATTATCGTCTTGTTCGTGCCCGTGCGGGCATGAACATGACCCAGGGGGGTTTCTTTTGCGTACCCGCAGACGCCTGCTGACCGTCACCGGTATCGCCGCCGCCGCACTCGCCACGGCCGGCCTCAACTCATCCGCCTTCGCCGCCACCACGCTGAGCAGCGGCCACGTCGACGTCCTCGACGCCGAGTGGGACGGCTCCGACCTGCACCTGCACGTCCACGACGAGGAGACCGACACCGAGTACGAGCCCGCGGACGTCACGCTGGCCGTGCCCGCGGCGGCGAAGGTCGCCAACCCGGGCCACGGCTGGCTGGGATCGGGCAGCCAGATCTGGCTGCTGCCGGAGACCGAAGCCGCCGCCGACGCGGCCGGCGTGCTGTTCCCGGGCATCTCCGCCGAGCACCTGACCACGGGTGTGTTCGCCAACAACTCCATCAACTACCGCCTCGTCAGCGCCACCCGCAACGGCGCCACGACCGAGGACTTCAGCGTCTACTCCAGCGGCACCCGCTGGTACGACAGCAACACGGCCACCACCTCCTTCAAGTCCAGGAACTTCGCAGTCGGCTCCCACAACCACGCCAACTGGGCCTTCGAGGAAGCCGGTACCTACCAGCTCACCTTCAGGGTCCAGGGCACGGTGAACGGCGTGACCGAGTCGGCCACCGCGACCTACACCGTCGTCGTCAGCTCGTGATGCGGGCCCTGACGCGCGACAGACGTGCCTTCACCGGTGCGGCGCTCATCGTGGCCACCGGGGTGCTCCTGAGCGCGGCAGGGCTGGTCGCCGGCGGCAGCGGGGCAGCCCGCGCCGCCGGCGACGCCGTCGTGCTCGACGAGGGCGAACTCGACCTCACACCCCGACTGGTCGGCGGGAAGCTGGAGTTGCAGATCGACGACCGCGGCAGCGACTCCACCGTCGTACGGGAGCCGTCCGAGGTCGTGCTGCATGCCGGACCGGAGACCAAGGAAGACCTCATCGGCCCGGCCTATCCGATCCTGGGCGACACGCTGCTCTCCGCCTACTTCTTCAACGGCTGGGAGAACGCGGGGCAGATCTTCGCACCCGAACCGGGCTGGAACGGCACCGAGGCGGGCGCGGACACCGAGGTCCGCCTCGCCGGCTTCGAGGGGCCGGGGCGTTTCGCGATGTACACCTACACGCGCGAGATGGACAACAACGACGAGAGCCCGGTGCAGCACCTCAACAGCGGGGACAGCGCCCACAGCGCGTTCACCCTGGCCGAGGACGCGGAACGGGCCGTACCCACCTGGGGCTTCACCGAGGAAGGCGTCTACCGCCTGACCCTCACGGTCACCAGCGGCGGTTCCACCGACACCGAGACGCTGGCCGTGGTCGTCGGCGACGACATCGACCCGGACGACGTACTGCCCGGCGACGGCTCCACCCCGACGCCCACGGCGCCTCCCACGTCCACAAGCCCCCCGCCCTCGACGCCCACCGCACCGGCCGCTCACGTCATCGACAACGGCCACATCGATCTGGCCGCCCGCCCGGTGGACGGCGCGCTGCAGTTCCAGATCAAGGAGGGCACGGCCAACGCCCACGAGTGGCACGAGCCCGACGCAGTAGTCCTGCATGTGAAACCGGGCGCCCGCCGGAAGATCACTGAGGGGTACGAGTTCCTGGGCCCGGTCGGCGATCCGGTCTGGTGGCTGCCCATCCAGCAACTGGACGGTCTCGTCTGGCCCGGCTGGAGCACCGACCAGTTCAAGAGCTCCGAGATCGACGGCCGCGTCGCCTTCCGGCTCGACGCCGTTCAGGGCCCGGGTGCGCTGAGCATCTTCACGGAAGGCTCGGTCGGCTCGGTGATCATGCACGCCCACAGCGGGGACGGCCTGCCGGACACCTTCGACCTGTCCGTACCAACCCACCGCCACACCGTGTGGACCTTCGCGCAGGAAGGCGTCTACCGCACGACGTTCGCCGTCAGCGCCACACTCGCCGACGGCACGAAGGTCAGCGACACGGAGACCATCGCGTGGGTCGTCGGGGACGACGTGGACCCGTCGACCGTCACGCCGGGCACGGGTGACGAGCCGACGGCGACGCCCACGACCACCCCCTCGCAGTCGGCCTCCACGTCACCGACCGCGACCGCCTCCCCGTCGGCGTCCGCATCCGGCTCGGCGAGCGCCGCGCCCTCGGCGACGGACCCGGGCTCCGCCTCCTCCGGCACCGGCGGCAGTGCCTCGACCGGCGGCAGCGGCACCTCGACGACCGGCGGCCTCGCCTCCACCGGTGCGCAGGTCGCCGTGATCGGAGGCATCGCCGTGGCCGCCCTGCTGGTGGGCGGCGGCGCGGTGTTCGGCGTACGACGGCGCCGCAGCGCCCAGTGAAAGCTCCGCGTACGACGGACCGGCGCCCGCCTGGCAGCGACCCGGTCCGTCGTACCCGGCCCTACGTGTTCGAGACGTGTTCGACAGAAGGAGGAGCCCCATGCGGGGCCACCCCAGACGCACCACCGTCGCAGCCGCGCTGGTCGCGGCGAGCGCCCTGCTCTCCGGGTGCAGCGGGCTTCAAACCGGGTCGTCCGACGCGGAGTTGACCGTGTCGACGACCACCGCGATCATCGCCGACCTCGTGACGCGGGTCGGCGGCGACCGCGTCGACGTCACCTCGATCGTGCCGCACCACGGCGACCCGCACTCCTACGAGCCGAGCCCCGGCGACGCGGCCAAGGTCGCCAAGGCCGACGTCGTGTTCAGCAACGGTCTGCTGCTCGAAGAGCCCGGGATCATGAAGATGGTCCACACCAACGCCCGGAAGTCCGCCCCGAAGATCGAGATCGCCGAGAAGCTGGAGCAGCACGGCGGCACGGTCATGAAGCTGGAGGAGGACCTCGGTCTCGATGTGCTGTGGCTCGGCTGGGCCGTCGAGGGCGAGGTCGAGGGAGACGGTTCCCAAGTCCGTACGACCGCCACGAAGTTGGAGGGACCCGGCGAGCTGCGCGTCTACCTCACCGACACGCTCGGCAAGCCCAAGGTGTACGTCGACTCCGCCGACGGCCTCGACGACGCGGACTCGTTCGCCCTGCCGCCCGAGGCGCACACGCACGTCAACTGGGCGTTCAGCGAGCCCGGTACGTACCGGCTGACCGTCGAGGGGCGGACCGAGACGCTCGACGGGAAGAGCGCGGAGATCGGCAGCGGCACCTTCACCTTCACCGTCGGCGACGACGCCGAGGCGCCCGAGGGCGCGAAGGTGCTCGACGGCGGGCACGCCGACGTCGCGCTCAACGCCGAGACCGAGAAGGTGTACGTGCGCGCCGACGACGACAAGAGCGGCGAGCCGGCGCGGCTCGCGGCCGAGGACGTGGTGCTCAACGTGCCCGACCGGGCCAGGGAAACCGTGCCGAAGGAGGAGGCGTACGCCTTCCTCGGCGGGGCGGGCGACGAGCTGTGGGTGCTCCCGCAGGCCGTGATCGGCAAGCATGTGCACGGCGACCTGGACCCGCACGCCTGGGAGGACGTCGCAAACGCGGCGGCGTACGTCCGGCGGATCGAGGCCGAGCTGATCAAGGCCGACCCGGACGGGAAGGCGACGTACGAGAAGAACGCCGCCGCGTATCTGAAGACCCTCGGCGCCCTCGACGAGGAAGTTGCCGACAAGCTCGCCACCGTGCCGGAGAAGAACCGCAAGCTGATCACCACGCACGATGCCTTCGGATACCTCGCGAAGGCTTACGGCATGGAGATCGCGGGCTTCGTCGTGCCCCAGCCGAACCAGGAGCCGAGCGCGGCCGAGGTGGAGGAACTCGGCACCACCATCCGGGAGAAGCAGGTCCCGTCGGTGTTCCTGGAACCGAACCTCGCGGCGCGCGCCGACGTGCTGCGCCGGGTCGCCGAGGACGAGGGCGTCGGCGTCTGCACGATCTACGGCGACTCGTTCGACGACAAGATCGACGACTACGTATCGATGATGAGGCACAACGCGACCGAGCTCGCCAAGTGCCTGGGGGAGGACGCCTGATGAGGAGCGCGCGGAGAGTTCAACGGGTCGCCGTGGCGGTGGTCCTCGCGGCCACGCTGGCAGGGGGCGGGGTCGCCGTCGCGGACGACGGTATGGCAGCCGACAGCGGACTCGGCCGGATCGCCTACGGGGGCGGGGCGCTGACCCTGGATCCGGCGGACCGTGCCCATGTGATCGAGGTCGGCGGCGCGCGGGTGGCCGACGCGTCGGCGCCCGGGTGGGACACCACCGGTGTGCCCCAGGGCGCGGTCGTCGGGGACACGGTGCGGTGGTCGCTGACCGGGCTCGACGGTCCGGGTGACCTGAAGGTGTACGCGGGCGATGAGGGGGTGCCGCTGTTCGACAGTGCCGACGAACTGCCCGACGAGCGCGAGCTGCCGGTGGGCCAACAGGGGGACACCCGCTGGGAGTTCAGCGAAGACGGCACGTACCAGGTCATCTTCACCGCGGAGGCCATGGCGGCCGACGGGCGGAAGCTGTCCGTCGGGACCGTGTACACGGTGGTGGTCGGAGACACGCCGGACGGGGAGAACGGGGAGAACGGTGACACGGCCCCGGAGGCGCCGGTCGCCGAGGAGCCTCCCGCTGAGGAGGAGCAGACTCCGACGGCTGCCGCGAACGAGCGGCGCACCGCCCTGGCCGCCACCCCGGCTTCCGGCGGCGTCGCGTCCGACACGAAGGTCCTCGACGAGGGCCACATCGATTTCGCCGCCCGTGTTGTCGGAGGCAAACTGCAGATCCACGTCAAGGACGGCACGGTCTCGGGGAAGACCACCTGGCGCGAGCCCTCCTCCGTGGTCCTGCACGTCAAGCCCGCCGCCAAGAACACCCTGCCGGACAACGCGGAGTTCGCGTTCCTCGGCAAGGGCGGCGACCCGGTGTGGCTGCTCGATCAGGTGCAGCAGGACGGGCTGCTGTGGCCCGGCTGGTCCACGGACAACATCGCGGCGGGGGCGACCAAGGGAGGCGTGAAGTTCTCGCTCACCGCGGTCGAGGGCCCGGGGGCCTACGCGCTCTACACCTACGACGCGATGTCGGGCGCTGACGTCCTGTTCAACAGCAAGGACGGGGTGCCGGACGCGTTCGACGTGGCACAGAACACGCACGCGCACGGCGGCTGGGCGTTCACCAAGGAGGGGACGTACCGGCTGACCTTCAAGATGAGCGGCACGCTGGCGAACGGCACGAAGGTCTCGGACACGGAGACGGTGACGTTCGTGGTGGGCGACAGCGATCCCTCGGCGGTCAAGCCGGGCGACGGCTCGGGGAAGGGCACGTCGGGGAACTCGGGGAACTCGGGGACCTCTGGCTCCTCGGACTCGACGGGCACCGGGGCCTCCGGCACGGACTCCGCCTCCACGGGCGGCTCCTCGGCGGACGGCTCCGACGACGGCTCGATGGCCTCCACCGGCGCGGGCCAGGCGCTGCTGCTGGGAACCGCGGCCGCCGCGCTCACCGCCATGGGTGCCGCGTCCGTGCTGGCCGTCCGACGCAGGAGGACCGCACGTGGCTGACAGACCGGCCGACGGCGTGCCCGTCAGCCCGGGCTCGCTGCTACGGGTCGCGGGCGCCACCGTCGTACTCGGCGGGAGAGTTGCGCTGGAGCGGGCCGATCTGTCCGTCGGCGCGGGCGAGTTGGTCGGTCTCATCGGCCCGAACGGCGCGGGCAAGACGACGCTGCTGCGGGCCGTGCTCGGGCTGGTGCCGCTGGCCGGGGGAGAGGTGACCGTGGAGGGCCGGACCGGCCGCCGGGCCGGGCAGCGCATCGGGTACGTACCCCAACGGCACGAGTTCGCCTGGGACTTCCCCATCGACGTCGCCGGCGCCGTCCTCACCGGCCGCACCCGGCAGACGGGCTGGCTGCGGCGCCCGGGCGCGGCCGACCGGGCGGCCGTGGCCGAGGCACTGGAGCTGACCGGACTCACCGAGCTGCGCCGGCGCCCGGTCGGCGAGCTCTCCGGAGGCCAGCGGCAGCGGGTCCTGGTGGCCCGCGCCCTGGCCGCCGGACCGCGCATCCTCCTCCTCGACGAGCCGTTCACCGGCGTCGACGTCCCCACCCAGGACCTGCTGAACGAGCTGTTCGGCCGACTGGCAAGGGAAGGCAAAGCACTGCTGATGACCACCCACGACCTGGCAGCCGCCGCCCGCACCTGTCACCGGGTGGCGCTGATCAACCGCACGGTCCTGGCCGACGGCGGCCCCGAACTCCTCGCCGACCCCGACCAGATGCTGCGGGCGTTCGGCCTGGACCGCGCGATCGGAGCCGTAACGTGATCGAGTTCCTCACCGACCCCTGGCAACTGCCCTTCATGCAGCGGGCGTTCGCGGTCGCCGCGATCATCGGCCTGGTGTGCGGCGTCGTCGGGGTGTACGTCGTGCTGCGCGGCATGGCGTTCATCGGCGACGCGGTCGCCCACTCCGCGTTCCCGGGCGTCGCGCTCGCCTACGCCTTCGAGGGCAACCTCCTCCTCGGCGGCGCCGCGGCCGGCATCATCACGGCCGTCCTCATCGCCTTCGTCTCGCAGAACCGACGGCTGAAAGAGGACACCGTCATCGGCGTCTTCTTCGCCTTCGCCTTCGGACTGGGCATCGTCCTGGTGTCCACCCGCGACAGCTGGACGACAGACCTGTCCTCCTTCCTCTTCGGACAGGTCCTGGCGGTCAGCGCGTCCGACGTATGGACCGTGACCGCCATCGGGGCTCTCCTGATCCTCGTCGTCCTGGCGATCGGCAAGGAACTGGTCGCGGTCAGCCTGGACCGCGAGACGGCCCGCGCGGCGGGCCTGCCGGTGTTCCGCCTCGACCTGGCGCTCTACGTCGTCGTCACCACGACGATCGTGATGTCCCTGGAAGCGGTCGGCAACATCCTCGTCCTCGCCCTCCTCATCACCCCCGCCGCCACCGCCCGCATGCTCACCGACCGGCTGTGGGCCATGACCCTGCTGGCCTCGCTCATCGGCTGCGCCGGAAGCGTCGCGGGCCTGTACGTCTCGTACACCTACGACCTCGCCGCAGGCGGCTCCGTGGTCGTGGTCCTCACCGGCGTATTCATCCTCACCTGGTGCCTGGCCCCCCGCCACGGCCTGCTGGCAAAGCTCATCCGCCGCCCGGACCACGCCGCCTTCGCGCACACGGGACGGTGATGCCCGTACGGGCCGGGCCAGATCAGAGAGCCGGATCCGACGGCCCCACGATCGCCCGCAGCGCCGCGAGGTGCCCCTGGTAGGCATCCCGGCCCCGCCGGGTCAGTCGGAGCCACACGCGCTGCCGGGTGTCGCGGACGGCCTTGCGCTGCTCGACGTAGCCGGCGTCCATCAGCACGGTGACGTGCTTGCTCAGCGCGGAGGCGGAGAGGTCGAGTTGCTTTTGGACCAGGCCGAACTCCGCCTCGCCCGCGGTGTCCAGGAGGGCGCAGATACGCAGCCGGTTCGGGGCGTGGATGGTGGTGTCGAAACCCTTCAGAAGGTCGTGGTTCTCGGCGCTCACGCGGTCTTCCGGTGCAGACGGACGAAGGCAAGGTGGAAGCCGACGGACACGGCGGCACTGATCAGCGAGGCCGCGATCAGCCACACCGGCCATCCCGTGACGCGGAACGCGAACGCCGCCCCCACCAGCAGCACGGGCAGGCCGACCATGAGCGGCACGGTCGCCCGCTTCGGCAGCACGTCGAACCGCAGCGCCACCCCGGTCTTGGTGCGCCACGCCTTCGCCGCGACGACGAAGAGCGCCAGGTACAGCGCGGTGCTCGTCAGCATGACGGCCATCCAGGCGGGGCGCGGCAGCAGCCAGTCCGAGTCGGCCATGACGCCTCCGTAGGTGATCGGGAGCGCGGCGATGTAGAGCGTGAGCGTGATGAAGAACCAGTTCGGCCAGGGGGTGGCCGACAGTGCCGCGGCGGAGGCCCGGACGTGCTCGGTGTCCGCCAGGGCGGAACGGGCCTGCTCCGGCGTCAGCCGCACTCTGTCAGTTTCCATGACGGAAAGAGTAGCGGCTGGTTTCCAGTACGGAAAGGGGAGAGTTTCCGGTAGGGCAAGTGGCCGACTCGCCGGCCACGGAACGGCCAACTCCTCGATCAGACCGCCGAGATGCGTGCCGGACAGACCTCAGAAGGCGGGAAGGGACAGCGACGCCTGGCTCGCACATCGCTACTCGACAGGCTCGGCGATCAGCGCGGTGGCTACGCGGCGGAAGCCGAGCCGAGCGTAGATCCGGGCGACGTCGTCGTCGCCCGCAGACAGGAAGACGGTCTCGACACCTCGCGAGCGTGCGTCGGCTATCAGCGCCGCGGTGACCGCGAGCGCAAGACCACGGCGGCGCGCGGTCGGCAGGGTTCCCACCCCGACGATCTCGCTGACCGCCCCCACCGGCTGGTGCTGACCGGCGCACAGCGCCATTCCGTCGTCCACAGCGGCGGCGACGCAGGTCAGGCCGGCCAGGATGCGTGCCACCGTACGTTCCACCGACCCGTCATCGGTGCGGCCCCGCACCGCCTCGCCCAACTCCGCCAGGCCGGCTGTACCGACACCGGTTCCGGGATCGGCAAAAGCCAGGTGAGGGACGGCCAGCGCGCTCGGCAGCACGGGATCGCCGGGTCCCACAGTCCGCACCGCCACGCTGTCGGCCGCATCCGGCACAACGGGGGTCGGCACATCAGAGCCGAGCACCATCAAAGGGTGTTCGTGCACCACAAGCCCTGTCCGCTCAACTGCGGCCCGCAGTCCAGGTGTGGTCTCGGCAACCCATTCGAAACTCTCCGGAAGGCCCAACTCCCGCTGCCGGGAGCGCACCCGGGTCACATCCGCCGCACTCACCGGCCCGGACCACCCCAGAACCGGACGTGCGTAGAAGGGCCAGCCCTGCCCCTCCCGGATGAACAGCCTCAGCGGCCCCAAGTCCTCGACCCGAGCGCCGGAGCGGGGTACCGCGTCGTAGTACCGCTCAAGCCGGTCCAGCAGTTCACGACCACCATCAAGATCCACAGACGTCACGCCAAGCATCCAAGCACCAGCCCGCGAACCACGGCCACCGCATTACGCCCGGCCACGGCCGTCCTGGACGAAGGAGGGGCAAATGCTCTACGCCTGTGCTACTGACAGCCACACCCCGTCGCGCATGACGACCCTGCCGCGCAGCTCCGGTTCTCCGCGCCAGGCGCGCACCGTCCGCGGCGCCACACGCAGGTACAGAAAGGGCGCCTCTTCCGTACGCGGATCCCAGCCGAACTTGCCCGCGAACGCATCCGCGGCATCCTTCGGCGCCTCCCGCGAGGCAAAGCACTCCGCCTCCCCTTGCAGCAGCACCACATCGAAGGTATCCGGCAGCGCCAGCCGAACACGTGGCTCCTCGCGTACGTTGCGCGCGGTCGCGGAGCCCGCACCCGTACACATCCACACCGCCCGCCCGTCCCACAGGAACCACAGCGGCACCTGATGCGGGCCGTGTTCGGGGTGGGCCGTCGACACCCACATGTCGCGCTCCGCGCCGAGCCGTTCCAGGACGTCACGCCTGCGCTCTGCTGTGTCGCGACGAATGATCTCCGCAGGTTGCATGGGTGCCGACCTTAGCCAGGACGGTCACGGTGCGCATGGGGCGCAGGTCCTAGGGCCGACGGCGGATCGTCGCCCGGGTGCCCACCCCAAGGCCGCCGGCAGCCTTGGCGTGAGCGTCACCGTGGCGAGCAGAACGTGTCGCACCACGACGATGGTGACAGTGGGGGAGGGCGGCCGTGGCTTCGCCCTCGCCCTCGTCGTAGCCGTGCGGTTCCGGTGCGTCGGGCAGCTATTCAACCAATCGGTTGACAACGCCATCGGTTCGGCCGCATGATTATTCAACCGATTGGTTGAGGATGTGGGGTGCGAGATGGCCGACGACCGGCTGTCCCGGGTGTTCTCGGCGCTGGCCGACCCGACCCGGCGCGACATCGTGGCCAGGCTGGCCGGCGGGGATGCCACGGTCAACGAACTGGCCGAGCCGTACGACGTGACCGTGCAGGCCGTGTCGAAGCACATCAGGGTCCTGGAAGACGCCGGTCTGATCAGTCGCGGCAGGGACGCGCAGCGGCGGCCCTGCCGCCTTGAGGCAGAGGTCTTCGACCTGATGACGAGATGGATCGAGCGTTATCGGCGCGAGGCGGAGGACCGTTTCCGCCGTCTCGATGCCGTCCTCGAGCAGATGGAGGAACAGCCGGTGACGGGCACCCCGAGGAAGGACGCGGCGTCATGAGCACCACGAAGGCGAACCGCCGGCACGAGACGCAGATCGTGGCCGACCCGGCTCTGCCCACCATCCTCATCATCCGGGAGTTCGAGGCTTCGCCGGAGCGCGTGTTCCGGGCGTACACCGATCCTGACCTGGTCGTCCAGTGGCTCGGCCCGCGTCGGCTCACCATGCGGATCGACGAGTACGACGCGCGCAGCGGTGGGTCGTACCGCTATGTGCATCGCGAAGCCGACGGGACGGAGTACGGCTTCCGCGGCGTGTTCCACGAGGTACGCCTCAACGAGCGCATCGTGCAGACCTTCGCCTTCGACGGCTTCCCCGACGGCGTCAGCCTGGAGACCACCACCTTCGAGGATCTCGGCGGTCGCACCCGGGTCACCATCAAATCCCTCATGGACTCCATCGAAGCCCGCGACTCGATGATCAAGAGCGGCATGCAACGCGGCGTCCGGGAAGGCCACGAGCGGCTTGACGAGCTGCTCGGTGGCCGCCAGAGCAACGCTGACCGACGTACCGAAACGGAAGGCTTGAGACCATGACAAGCGCAGCCGATGACCACCGCACCGTCGCAGGGGTATTCACGGACCGCGTGCGCGCAGTGCGTCCCGGGGCATGGGACAACCCGGCGCCGTGCGAGGGGTGGGTCGCCCGGGATGTGGTGCGCCACCTTGTCGAGTGGTTCCCGGACTTCCTGAAGGCCGGCGCCGGAGTCGAGCTCCCGAAAGGGCCGTCGGTGGACGACGACCCGGTGGCGGCCTGGACGGTGCACAGCGACGGCGTGCAGGCCCTCCTCGATGATCCGGCCACACCACGGCGGACGCTGTCGAACCCGCACATCGGAGACGTCCCGCTGGACCAGGCGGTCGACCGGTTCTACACAGCCGACGTCTTCATGCACACCTGGGACCTGGCACGGGCCACCGGCCAGGAAGAGCGCCTCGACCCCGACAGATGCGCCCAGTTGCTCGACGGGATGCTCCCGCTCGACGAGGTCCTCCGCAACAGCGGGCAGTACGGACCACGCGTCGAGGTACCCGATAGCGCCGACGTACAGACTCGTTTGCTCGCCTTCATCGGCCGCAAGCCCTGAGTGGGTCTGCCTGCGGCCCAAAGGGCGGGTGGTGGAACGGAGTTGCGCGTGGGCGATCCGGACGGGGCGCGCTGCTGGCCCAGGCCGCCGTAGGCGATCCATCGGGCCAGGGTGACGACTATGGAGGCACCGACTCCCGCGCGCGAAGGCGCTTTCAAGCAACCGGGGCGGAAATCCCTGCTCCCTGCCGGGCTCGGTGGATCCCTGGCGTCCGACCACCAGACCGTATGCGTTTTGGCATGCACGCAAAAACTCCCGACCTGTATTGCTGCAGGTCAGGAGATTTTCCCGGAGTGCCCCCGGCAGGATTCGAACCTGCGCACACGGCTCCGGAGGCCGTTGCTCTATCCCCTGAGCTACGGGGGCGTGTCGGGCGCGTTGCGCGGCGACGGGTAGAACCCTACCAGCTCCTTCGGGGTGTTCATGAACGATTTCCGTGGGGGCAGGACGTCGCCCGCACGGGGTGGAAGTGGGGAAAACCCGGACGCGGTGGCCGGTCCGGACCTACTCTCGAGTTGTGCCAGGCGCGTCGGGCCGGGTGCTTGTTGTCGACGACAACAAGGTCATCCGGCAGCTGATCAGGGTCAATCTCGAGCTGGAGGGCATCGAGGTCGTGACCGCGGCCGACGGTGCCGAGTGTCTGGATGTCATTCATCAGGTGCGGCCCGATGTGGTCACCCTGGATGTCGTCATGCCGCGACTCGACGGGCTGCGGACCGCTGCCCGGCTGCGTGCCGATCCGCGGACCCGTGAGCTGCCGCTGGCCATCGTCAGCGCCTGTACACAGTACGAGGTCGACGGCGGCCTCGACATCGGCGTCGACGCCTTTCTCGCCAAACCCTTCGAACCCGCCGAACTCGTGGCGCTCGTACGTCAGTTGATCGAGCGGAAGCGGAGCGGGCGAGCGCAGGGGGAGGACGGGCCCCTGTTCGGGAACGTTCTCGGTATGGGAGAGGCCGAGCGGGCCGGGCGGGCCGGCGGCTGATCGAAGAGGCGGGGGCGGCAGGTGTGGCTCCCCACCTCCGTCCCACCTCCGTCCCAGCTCCGGCCAACTCTGTCCCCGCCTCCGTCCCAACTCAGGGCCAATTCTGTCCCGCCCCCGCCCCACCCCCGTCCACATCCCGGACCCTCCCCAAACCGCCTCGCCTACCCACCCCCCTCCTCCCATACGCTTGTCCCGTGACCCCCGTCGAGCTCTCCCGCACCGTGCTGCGCGCGGTGCGTCGTGCTGTCGATGAGGGGGAGCTGAGCGTGACCGTGCCGAAGCGGGCTGTCGTGACGGCTCCCGGGGCCGGTGGCTGTGGTGACTACGCCACCAACGTCGCCCTTCAGCTCGCCCGCCCGGCCGGGCAGCCGCCGCTGCGTGTCGCCGAGATCCTTCGGGCGTATCTCATGGATGCGGCTGCCGTCTCCGATGTCGTCGTCACCGGGCCGGGGTTCCTCAACATCAGCCTGCTCAGTGCCGCTCCCGTGGCCCTCGTCGAGGAGATCCTGCGGCGTGGGCAGCGGTACGGACATGCCGGCGGGCCTGACCATCAGCCGCTCCTGCCGCTGCACGCCCCGCACGAGGTCCGTGCCGTCGTCGTCATGGACGCCACCGCCCGCATCCTCCGTTCGCAGGGTGCCGTCGTGCGCACAAGCTGCGAGGCCCGTCCCGAGCCCGGGTGGACCGACATCCTCGGCGTACGCGTCGACGGTGTGGGCGGCCCGGCGTCGCCGGCCTACTTCGTGCGCCCGGTTCCTGCCCCCGCCGACCCCCTCCCGCTCGGCCGCGACGCCGCCCGCTGGGCGCTGCTGCACCCCGCCGCCCACGACCGGCCCCGGATCACTGACGAGCATCTGGTCCAGCGTGAGGGCAACCCCCTCTTCCGTGTCCGTTACGCGCACGCCCGCACCCGGGCGCTCAGCCGCAACGCCGCCGACCTCGGATTCAGCGCTGAACCCGGGCCGACCCCCGACGCCACCCGCCTCCTCAGCACGCTCGCGGACCACCCCCGCATCCTCGCCGCAGCCGCCGAGGAGCGCGCCCCCGACCGTCTCGCCCGGCACCTCGTCACCGTCGCCGATGCCGCCCTCGCCCTTGTGCCCACCGTGCTGCCGATCGGCGAGGAGAAACCCTCGGCCGCCCACCGTGCCCGGCTCGCGCTTGCCGAAGCCGCCGGGGCGGTGCTGGCCGGCGGCCTGTCCCTGCTCGGTATCGACGCACCCGACCACCTCTGAAAGAACACGCGACATGAGCCGTTCCGCACACCCCGCCGGGCCCCGTCACGCCGACGTCCTCCCCGAGGGCCACTACGCCGCGCCGCCCACGGACCTCAACGCCCTCGACTCCAAGGTGTGGGCACAGACCGTCGGACGTAACGACGAAGGCACCGTCACCGTCGGCGGTATCGACGTGAAGACCCTCGCCGAACAGCACGGCACCCCCGCCTACATCCTCGACGAGGCCGACTTCCGTGCACGCGCGCGTGCCTGGCGTACCGCCTTCGGCCACGACGCCGACGTCTTCTACGCCGGCAAGGCCTTCCTCTCGCGGGCCGTCGTGCGCTGGCTGCACGAGGAGGGGCTCAACCTCGACGTCTGCTCCGGCGGCGAGCTCGCCACCGCTCTCTCCGCCGGCATGCCCGCCGACCGCATCGCCTTCCACGGCAACAACAAGTCCACGGACGAGATCCACCGGGCCATCGAGGCGGGCGTCGGCCGTATCGTCCTCGACTCCTTCCAGGAGATCGTCCGCGTCGCCCACATCGCGCAGGAACTCGGCAAGCGGCAGCGCGTGCAGATCCGTATCACCGTCGGCGTGGAAGCACATACGCACGAGTTCATCGCCACCGCTCATGAGGACCAGAAGTTCGGGATTCCGCTCGCGGGCGGGCAGGCAGCCGAGGCCGTACGGCGTGCCCTTCAGCTCGACGGGCTCGAACTCATCGGGATTCACAGCCACATCGGGTCGCAGATCTTCGACACGTCCGGCTTCGAGGTCGCCGCACACCGGGTCGTGGGCCTGCTCAAGGACATCCGTGACGAGCACGGCGTCGAGCTGCCCGAGATCGATCTCGGGGGTGGGCTCGGTATCGCGTACACGAGTGACGACGATCCCCGGGAACCCCACGAGATCGCCAAGGCGCTGACCGAGATCGTCACCCGTGAGTGCGAGGCCGCCCGCCTCAGCACCCCCCGTATCTCCGTCGAGCCGGGGCGGGCCATCGTCGGGCCCACCGCCTTCACGCTCTACGAAGTCGGCACCATCAAGCCCCTGGACGGGCTGCGTACGTACGTCTCCGTCGACGGCGGTATGTCCGACAACATCCGCACGGCCCTGTACGACGCCGAGTACAGCGTCGCCCTGGTCTCCCGGACGAGCGACGCCGCGCCCATGCTCGCCCGCGTCGTCGGCAAGCACTGCGAGAGCGGCGACATCGTCGTGAAGGACGCGTTCCTGCCGTCCGACCTGGCACCGGGTGACCTGATCGCGGTCCCCGCCACCGGCGCGTACTGCCGTTCCATGGCCAGCAATTACAACCACGTGCTCCGTCCGCCGGTCGTCGCCGTGCAGGACGGCGAGGCCCGGGTGATCGTCCGCCGTGAGACGGAGGAGGACCTCCTGCGTCTCGATGTCGGCTGAGCAGCGGAGAGCCGGGGGCGGAAGATCTCCTGTGATCCGCCCCTGGAAAAATGAAATAGACGTCTCAGGATCCGGACTGTGGATAGAAACTCCATTCCGGTGAGTGAGACTGGTCCCACCGAAGACGGTAAGAGGAAACGAGGTCGGATGATGCGTACGCGTCCGCTGAAGGTGGCGCTGCTGGGCTGTGGAGTGGTCGGCTCAGAGGTGGCGCGCATCATGACGACGCACGCCGACGACCTCGCCGCCCGCATCGGAGCCCCGGTGGAGCTGGCGGGAGTCGCTGTACGGCGGCCCTCCAAGGTCCGTGAGGGCATCCCCGCCGAGCTGATCACCACCGACGCCACCGCCCTCGTCAAACGCGGCGACATTGATGTCGTCGTCGAGGTGATCGGCGGGATCGAGCCCGCCCGGAGCCTCATCACCACCGCCTTCGAGCACGGTGCCTCCGTCGTCTCCGCCAACAAGGCCCTCCTCGCCCAGGACGGCGCCGACCTGCACGCCGCGGCGGAGGCGAACAACAAGGACCTCTACTACGAGGCCGCCGTCGCCGGCGCCATCCCGCTGATCCGCCCGCTGCGCGAGTCCCTCGCCGGCGACAAGGTCAACCGCGTGCTCGGGATCGTCAACGGCACGACCAACTTCATCCTCGACAAGATGGACTCGACCGGGGCCGGCTATCAGGAGGCCCTCGACGAGGCCACCGCCCTGGGATACGCCGAGGCCGACCCGACCGCCGACGTCGA
Source organism: Streptomyces sp. 4N124 (assembly GCF_052245395.1). Taxonomy (NCBI): domain Bacteria; kingdom Bacillati; phylum Actinomycetota; class Actinomycetes; order Kitasatosporales; family Streptomycetaceae; genus Streptomyces; species Streptomyces sp. 4N124. The sequence goes on along the minus strand of NZ_JBQQBS010000005.1, from coordinate 57,612 downwards.
GGGCTTCGACGCCGCCGCCAAGGCCGCCATCCTCGCCGGAATCGCCTTCCACACGCGCGTGCGCCTCGACGACGTGTACCGCGAGGGCATGACCGAGGTCACCGCCACCGACTTCGCCGCCGCCAAGCAGATCGGCTGCACCATCAAGCTCCTCGCCATCTGCGAGCGGGCCGCGGACGGCGGCTCGGTCACCGCGCGCGTGCACCCCGCGATGATCCCGCTCACCCACCCGCTCGCCTCCGTGCGCGGCGCGTACAACGCCGTGTTCGTCGAGTCGGACGCCGCCGGGCAGTTGATGTTCTACGGCCCCGGCGCCGGCGGCGCCCCGACCGCCTCCGCCGTCCTCGGCGACCTCGTCGCCGTCTGCCGCAACCGGATCAACGGCGCTACCGGGCCCGGCGAGTCGGCGTACGCCGCACTGCCCGTGTCGCCCATGGGCGAGGTCGTCACGCGCTACCACATCAGCCTCGACGTCGCCGACAAACCGGGTGTTCTCGCCCAGGTGGCCACCGTGTTCGCCGAGCACGGTGTCTCGATCGATACGGTTCGGCAGCAGGGGAAGGACGGCGAGGCCTCTCTCGTCGTCGTCACCCACCGTGCGTCCGACGCGGCCCTCGTTGGCACCGTCGAGGCGCTGCGCAAGCTCGACACCGTGCGGGGTGTCGCCAGCATCATGCGGGTTGAAGGAGAGTAACCAGCAATGACCCACCAGTGGCGCGGCATCATCGAGGAGTACCGGGACCGTCTCCCGGTGTCCGACACCACGCCGGTCGTGACGCTCCGCGAGGGCGGCACGCCCCTCGTGCCCGCGCAGGTGCTCTCCGAGCGCACCGGCTGCGAGGTCCACCTCAAGGTGGAGGGCGCGAACCCCACCGGGTCCTTCAAGGACCGCGGTATGACCATGGCCATCAGCAAGGCCAAGGAGGAGGGCGCGAAGGCCGTCATCTGCGCCTCCACGGGCAATACGTCCGCCTCCGCGGCCGCGTACGCCGTACGGGCGGGGATGGTTTCGGCCGTCCTCGTGCCGCAGGGCAAGATCGCGCTCGGCAAGATGGGCCAGGCGCTCGTCCACGGCGCGAAGATCCTCCAGGTCGACGGCAACTTCGACGACTGCTTGACGCTCGCTCGAGCCCTGAGCGAGAACTACCCGGTGGCGCTGGTCAATTCGGTCAACCCGGTACGGATCGAGGGGCAGAAGACGGCCGCGTTCGAGATCGTGGACATGCTGGGCGACGCCCCCGACATCCACGTCCTGCCGGTGGGCAACGCGGGCAACATCACCGCGTACTGGAAGGGCTACAAGGAGTACGCCGCCGACGGTGTCTCGCAGCAGACCCCGCGCATGTGGGGCTTCCAGGCCTCCGGCTCCGCGCCCATCGTGCGCGGCGAGATCGTCAAGGACCCCTCGACCATCGCCACCGCGATCCGTATCGGCAACCCCGCGTCCTGGCAGTACGCCCTGGCCGCGCGGGACGAGTCGGGCGGGTTCATCGACGAGGTGACGGACCGTGAAATCCTGCGCGCCTACCGGCTGTTGGCCGCTCAGGAGGGCGTTTTCGTCGAGCCGGCCTCCGCCGCGTCCGTGGCCGGCCTGCTGAAGGCGGCCGAGCAGGGCAAGGTCGACCCGGGGCAGACGATCGTCTGCACGGTCACCGGCAACGGCCTGAAGGACCCCGACTGGGCCGTCGCCGGCGCCCCGCAGCCCGTCACCGTCCCGGTCGACGCGGCGACGGCGGCCGAGCGCCTCGGTCTCGCCTGATCAGCGGCCGGAGGGGTATCCCGACAGGGGGTGCACAAGGGGCTTACGACACGCATCGTGCGCCTCCTGTGCGCCCTATGTCGCCACAGAACCTTCCTTCGATAGGCTGTACTGAACCCGCCTGCCGCATATGCCGCCCACCGGCACGGTGCCGCGCCGTCTCCGCGGTCCGACAGCGGCGTCGGAAGCGTCCGTCCGTGAGGCCGGGAGCAGCCCGCAGGGTTCCTCGTACGTCATCGAATGTCTTCGACAATCACGCAGCTCAAGGAGAGTCATCGAGCGATGGCCGGTCCAGCCTTCCGCGCCGCCGCCGTCAGGGTGCGCGTCCCCGCCACCAGCGCCAACCTCGGCCCGGGCTTCGACGCCCTCGGCCTGTCGCTGGGGCTCTATGACGACGTGGTCGTCCGGGTGGCCGACTCCGGGCTGCACATCGACATCGCGGGTGAGGGCGGCGAGACGCTGCCGCGTGACGAGAACCACCTTCTCGTACGGTCCCTGCGCACCGCCTTCGATCTGCTCGGCGGGCAGCCGCGCGGCCTGGAGATCGTCTGCGCCAACCGCATTCCGCACGGCCGTGGCCTGGGCTCCTCGTCGGCCGCCATCTGCGCCGGCATCGTCGCCGCACGCGCCGTGACCATAGGCGGGGACTCCAAACTCGACGACCCGGCCCTCCTGGAGCTCGCCACCGAGATCGAGGGCCACCCCGACAATGTGGCCGCCTGTCTGCTCGGCGGATTCACGCTCTCCTGGATGGAGGCGGGTTCCGCGCGCGCGATCAGGATGGAGCCCGCCGATTCCATCGTTCCGGTGGTTTTCGTGCCCGGTAAGCCGGTCCTCACCGAGACCGCGCGCGGCCTGCTCCCGCGCACCGTGCCGCACGTCGACGCCGCCACCAACGCGGGCCGAGCGGCCCTGCTCGTCGAGGCCCTGACCAGGCGCCCCGAGCTGCTGCTGCCCGCCACCGAGGACCGCCTCCACCAGGAGTACCGCGCGCCGGCCATGCCGGAGAGCGCGGCGCTGGTGGAGCGGCTGCGGGCCGATGGGATCCCCGCGGTGATCTCCGGAGCGGGCCCCACCGTGCTGGCGCTGGCCGATGACGACAGCGCCGACAAGGTGGCCGATCTGGCAGGCGAGGGCTGGGCCGCGAACCGGCTCGAGCTCGACGCCCAGGGAGCGAGCGTGCTGCCGCTTGCGACCTGACACACGGTTGCCGGATTTCGAGAGGGGGAATGTTTGTTGGATCCGGTAGTGTTAACCTCAAGTCTGCACCCGACCCCACCATGGCGAGGTGCTTCGTGTCCCCGTCCGGGACAGACATCCTTCCGGGAGCCTCCCAAGCCGCACTGTGTTCCGTACGACGTACGCGGGCCGTACCTCGTACGCGGGCACTGAGCGATTGGCCGGGCACGCTCCGGAATCGGTGCGACCAAGCCTTGTGACACCGACACTCAGTGCCACAGCTCCGGGAAGCGCCATCACCCATTTCCTCCGCCTCTTTGGCGGACCACCGCCCCGGCACGGTCCACACAGCAAGGACCGAAGCCGGACAGCACAACCGGTCGCCGAGCCAGACAGGCCGACGTCCGCTCCAGGGAAGGACCCTTCGTGAGCGACACCACCGATCTGATGGGCGCACGTGTCGAGGAGACCGCTGCCGCGCCCGCCACGGACGCCTCCGCGCCTGCCACCGGTGCCGGCTCCCGGCGGCGCCGCGGTACCGGCCTCGAGGGCATGGTGCTGGCCGAGCTGCAGCAGGTCGCATCCGGCCTCGGTATCAGGGGCACAGGGCGCATGCGCAAGAGCCAGCTGATCGAGGTCATCAAGGAGGCGCAGGCGGGTGGGGGTGCCCCGGCCAAGTCCGCCGAGGCAGCCACCGAGACCAAGCCCAAGCGCCGCGCCACCTCGAAGGCGCGTACCGGCGAGGACTCCGCTCCCGCCGGGAAGGCCGAGAAGAAGGCCGAGGCTCCGGCCGAGAAGGCCGTGGCCCAGCAGCAGATCGAGATTCCTGGCCAGCCGGCCGGGGGCACCGTCCGCGCCGACGCCGAGCGCGGGGCAGAGGAAGCCCCCGAGCGCCGCCGTCGCCGTGCCACCGCCGAGGCGGGCAGCCCCGAGACGGTCGCCGCCGAGGCGAAGAGCGAGCCGAAGGCCGAGACGCCCGCCCCGCAGGCGCAGGGCGACGCCAAGTCCGACGCCGACGGCGGCGAGGGCCGTCGCCGCGACCGCCGGGACCGCGGCCGTGACCGCGACCGCCGCGGCAAGGGCGACGACCAGCAGGGCCAGGGCGGCCAGCGGCAGCAGGGCCAGCAGCAGGGCGGCGGCCGTCAGGACCGCCAGCAGCGGGACAACGGCCCGCAGGACGACGACGACTTCGAGGGCGGGCGCCGTGGCCGGCGCGGGCGCTACCGCGACCGCCGTGGCCGTCGTGGCCGCGACGAGATGGGCGGCCAGGAGCCGCAGATCAACGAGGACGACGTCCTGATCCCGGTCGCGGGCATCCTCGACATCCTCGACAACTACGCCTTCATCCGTACGTCCGGGTACCTGCCCGGTCCGAACGATGTGTACGTCTCCCTCGCCCAGGTCCGTAAGAACGGCCTGCGCAAGGGCGACCACATCACCGGCGCCGTGCGTCAGCCCAAGGAAGGCGAGCGGCGCGAGAAGTTCAACGCGCTGGTGCGGCTGGACTCCGTCAACGGCATGGCGCCGGAACACGGCCGTGGCCGCCCGGAGTTCAACAAGCTCACCCCGCTCTACCCGCAGGACCGCCTCCGCCTGGAGACGGACCCCGGCATCCTCACCACCCGCATCATCGACCTCGTCGCGCCGATCGGTAAGGGCCAGCGCGGTCTGATCGTGGCCCCGCCGAAGACCGGCAAGACCATGATCATGCAGGCGATCGCCAACGCGATCACGCACAACAACCCCGAGTGCCACCTGATGGTCGTCCTGGTCGACGAGCGTCCGGAAGAGGTCACCGACATGCAGCGGTCGGTCAAGGGCGAGGTCATCTCCTCGACCTTCGACCGGCCGGCCGAGGACCACACGACGGTTGCGGAGCTGGCGATCGAGCGGGCCAAGCGGCTCGTCGAGCTCGGCCATGACGTGGTCGTGCTGCTCGACTCCATCACGCGTCTGGGCCGTGCGTACAACCTGGCCGCGCCGGCTTCCGGCCGCATCCTCTCCGGTGGTGTCGACTCGACCGCGCTGTACCCGCCGAAGCGCTTCTTCGGTGCGGCCCGGAACATCGAGGACGGCGGCTCGCTCACCATCCTCGCGACGGCTCTCGTCGACACCGGGTCCCGCATGGACGAGGTGATCTTCGAGGAGTTCAAGGGCACGGGTAACGCCGAGCTGAAGCTCGACCGGAAGCTCGCGGACAAGAGGATCTTCCCGGCGGTGGACGTGGACGCGTCCGGTACCCGTAAGGAAGAGATCCTGCTCGCCAACGACGAGCTTGCCATCGTCTGGAAGCTGCGGAGGGTGCTGCACGCCCTTGACCAGCAGCAGGCGGTGGAGCTGCTCCTCGACAAGATGAAGCAGACGAAGTCGAACGCCGAGTTCCTGATGCAGATTCAGAAGACGACGCCGACGCCGGGTAACGGCGACTGACGTCAGCCACACACAGAGGGCCACCCCCGTCACGGGGGTGGCCCTCTGCGTTGTACGGGACGGTGTACGATCACGCGGCTCGGACTGTTTTTCGAATCTGTGGTCCGAACTTCTGATCCCGAGGGGGGACTTGAGTGGGTTCATCCATGTCTGGGGGCGGTCGGCACAGACGCCGGTTGCGGATCGCTCTTCCGTTCACGGCGGCCGGTGTGGCCGCGGCCGTCGCCGCGGCGTTGCTGATGAGCTCCGCCGACGCCGCCACGGCGCTGCCGAAGCCGACGGTCAAGCCCGCCATCGCCACGGTGCCGCTCGCCGAGCTGGAGAAGCGGGTCGCCGGTGCGGTCGCCGGTGACGACACCGCGGGGGAGACGACCAGCAAGTCGTCGCTGAGCGCCGGCACCAGCAGCGGCCCCATCGACGCCAAGATCATCGGTGGGTCCACCACGACGATCACCTCGGCGCCGTGGATGGCCCAGCTCTGGTACTCCGACGAGGCCAACGACCTCGGCTTCTTCTGCGGCGGCGCCGTCGTCTCGCCGACGAAGATCCTGACCGCCGCGCACTGCGTCAAGGGCTACAACTGGGCCGCCCACGGTGCGGTGGTGACCGGGACCTCGACGATGCCCGACGACTCGGGCAACACCAACGGCACGGTCTCGCAGCCGCTGCGCCAGTGGAGCCACGCGTCGTACAGCGCGGCGACCATCGACAACGACATCGCGGTCATCACCCTGGCGACGCCGGTCAAGGCGACGCCGATCCGCATGACGACGTCCGCCGACACCGCCTCGTACGCCGCCGGCACCAATGCCAAGGTCTACGGCTGGGGTCGTACGAGCTCCACCACCCAGGACGTCTCCGACACGCTGAAGACGGCCACGCTGCCGATCCAGTCGGACACGACCTGCGCCAACTACTACGGCGCCGACTTCGTCAAGGGCCACATGGTCTGCGCGGGCAAGCCCGCCAGCGGGAGCGACAACGGTACGACGTCCGCCTGCAACGGCGACTCCGGTGGCCCGCTCGTCGTCAACAACCGCATCGTGGGTGTGGTGTCCTGGGGCGTCGTGAACTGCGTCGAGAAGGGCGCGTACAGCGTCTTCTCGAAGGTGAAGACGTACGTCGGTGCCGCCTACCCGCAGGTCGACGACGCCAACATGAGCTACACCGACGGCAGGGCCGACCTCTTCGTGCGCAACGCGTCCACGAAGACGGGCTACGAGAAGGACTCCAAGGGCACGTCGTTCGGTGCCCGGCAGAGCCTCGGCAACTGGAGCGGCGTCAACGCCGTCCTGCAGACCGACCTCGACCGGGACGGCGTCCAGGACTTGGTGTACCGCGTCGCCGCCACCGGTGACGTCTACTGGCTGCACTACGTGCGCTCCACGGAGACCTGGACCGAGAAGCAGATCTTCGACAACTGGAAGACCCGGACCCGGATCGTCACCCCGGGCGACCTGACCGGCGACTATCTGCCCGACCTGCTGTCCGTGGACTCCGGCGGCAAGCTGTGGCTCTACCCGGGCAAGGGCAACGGCTCATTCTCGGCCCGTACACAGGTCGGCTCGGGCACGGGCTGGAACCAGTACAACACCCTGCGCGGCAAGGGCGACTTCAACGCCGACGGCAAGGCCGACGTGATCGCGCGCAACCGGAGCACCGGTGCCGTCTACCTGTACAAGGGAACCGGCAAGGCCTCGAGCCCCTTCTCGGCCCGGGTCAAGGTGCGCACCTGGAGCAACACGACGTACAACGCCTTCGACGCCATCGGTGACGTCAACGGCGACAGCAAGGCCGACTTCCTGGCCCGTACGCCCGGCGGCACGCTCTACCTGTACAAGGGCACCGGAAAGGCCACGAGCGAGATCTTTGCCACAAGGGTCTCGGTCGGGACGGACTTCAAGCAGTACGACATCTTCGGCTGAAACAGCAGGTGAACGGGGTGCGTCCAGCACCCGCACGTCACGCACTGTGCCCACCGCCCCACGCGGTGGGCACAGTGCGTTGTGCAACCCTTTCCCGGGTTTCCCCGTCTGACCGGTCAGGGCGAAGATGGAGCGATACATGTCGCTTCGCCCGGGCCTGACCCTGAACACGAGGGGTAACCGACCCGACGAGAACCGAGGAGCACATGTCTGCCGAGAGCACACCGGACCCCGGCATACCGGGTGGGTCAGGGACCACGGGCCCGCGCCACCGCGCCAAGGGCCGCCGCCGCAAGCCCCGCGGCAACGGCCGCAAGGGACTGCTCGTCACGGCCTGGGTGGCCGGGGGCATCCTGGTGCTGGGCGGCACCGGCGCCGGGTACGTGTACTTCAAGCTCAACGGCAACCTCAAGAGCGTCGACATCGACCAGGCCCTCGGCACCGACCGGCCGACCAAGGCCGACAACGGCTCCGAGAACATCCTCGTCCTGGGCTCCGACACCCGCTCCGGCTCCAACCAGAAGCTCGGCGGCGGCGCCGACGACGGCAGCGCCCGCTCCGACACCGCGATGATCGTGCACGTCTACAAGGGCCACAAGAAGGCCAGCGTGGTGTCCATCCCGCGCGACACCCTCATCGACCGCCCCGAGTGCACCGACACCAACGGCGACACCCACGACGCCGCGACGGACGTCATGTTCAACTCGGCGTACACCACCGGCGGCGCGGCCTGCGCGGTGAAGACCGTCGAGTCGCTCACCGATCTGCGCATGGACCACTACCTCGAGGTCGACTTCAGCGGCTTCCAGAAGCTGATCGACGAGCTCGGCGGCGTCAAGGTCACCACCAGCAAGGCCATCAACGACCCCGACAGCCACCTGGACCTCACGGCCGGCACCCACCAGCTCACCGGCGAGCAGGCGCTCGGCCTGGTCCGCACCCGGCACGGCGTCGGCGACGGCTCCGACCTCGGCCGGATCCAGCTCCAGCAGGCCTTCATCAAGGCACTCGTCGAGCAGATCAAGGACGTCGGCCTCTTCACCAACCCGAAGAAGCTGTACGACCTCGCCGACACCGCCACCAACGCCGTCACCACCGACTCCGACCTCGGCTCGGTCAACTCCCTCATGTCCTTCGCCAATGGCCTCAAGGGCATCAGCGCGAAGAACATGAACATGGTCACGATGCCGGTCCAGTACGACCCCGCCGACGCCAACCGCGTCCTCGTCGACGACACCAAGGCCCAGCAGGTCTGGACGGCCCTGAAGAACGACAGGCCGATCCCGAAGTCGGCGACGACAGGCACGGCGACGGGCCAGGCAAAGGGCGTGGTGACCTCGTAGCGCGCTGCCGGGAATAGATCACGGTGACCCCTCGTTTTGGGGGATGGCCCCAGTCCTGGCAGACTGGTACGTCGGCCCCGGTTCACGCCTCCGCACCCCGCGGCTGCGACCCGGCGCCCTCCCGAAACTAGGAGACACCCTTGAAGCGCGACATCCACCCCGAGTACGTCGAGACCCAGGTCAGCTGCACCTGCGGCGCGTCGTTCACCACCCGCAGCACGATCTCCAGCGGAGCGATCCGCGCCGAGGTCTGCTCCGAGTGCCACCCGTTCTACACGGGCAAGCAGAAGATCCTCGACACCGGTGGCCGTGTGGCCCGCTTCGAGGCCCGCTTCGGCAAGGCTGCCGGCTCCAAGAAGTAGCGAGCCCCATTTCGCCGGTCCACGGCCGCGCCCCTCTTCGGCGCGCCGGGACCGGCGTTTTTGGTCGTCCGCCCTTCACCCACGTACGCACAACAGGAGCCAGAGATGTTCGAGGCCGTCGAGGAGCTCGTCGTCGAGCACGCCGACCTGGAGAAGAAGCTCGCCGACCCGTCGGTCCACTCCGACCAGGCCAACGCGCGCAAGCTGAACAAGCGCTACGCCGAGCTCACCCCGATCGTCGCCACGTACCGCTCCTGGAAGCAGATGGGCGGCGACATCGAGACGGCCCGTGAACTCGGCGCCGACGACCCGGAGTTCGCCGCCGAGGTGAAGGAGCTGGAGAAGCAGCGTGAGGAGCTGACGGAGAAGCTGCGGCTGCTCCTCGTTCCGCGCGACCCCAGCGACGACAAGGACGTGATCCTCGAGATCAAGGCGGGCGCGGGCGGCGACGAGTCCGCGCTGTTCGCCGGTGACCTGCTGCGGATGTATCTGCGGTACGCCGAGCGGGTCGGCTGGAAGACCGAGATCATCGACGCCACCGAGTCCGAGCTGGGCGGCTACAAGGACGTCCAGGTCGCCGTGAAGACCAAGGGCGGCCAGGGCGCCACCGAGCCGGGTCAGGGTGTCTGGGCGCGGCTGAAGTACGAGGGCGGGGTGCACCGCGTACAGCGCGTGCCGGCCACCGAGTCCCAGGGCCGTATCCACACCTCCGCGGCCGGTGTGCTGGTGACGCCCGAGGCCGAAGAGGTCGACGTCGAGATCAATCCGAACGACCTCCGGATCGACGTCTACCGCTCCTCCGGACCCGGCGGACAGTCCGTCAACACGACCGACTCCGCCGTGCGCATCACGCACATTCCCACCGGAGTGGTCGCCTCCTGCCAGAACGAGAAGAGCCAGCTGCAGAACAAGGAGCAGGCACTGCGTATCCTGCGCTCCAGGCTGCTCGCAGCGGCGCAGGAGGAGGCGGAGAGGAACGCCGCCGACGCCCGCCGCAGCCAGGTCCGCACCGTCGACCGCTCCGAGAAGATCCGCACGTACAACTTCCCGGAGAATCGCATCTCGGACCACCGCGTCGGCTTCAAGGCGTACAACCTGGACCAGGTCCTGGACGGTGAACTCGACGCGGTGATCCAGGCCTGCGTCGACGCGGACTCGGCCGCCAAGCTCGCAGCCGCGTAGAGCCGTGTAAAGGACGTACGAGAAGGACCAGTACCGGAGGACATGCGTGCAGCCATCATTTGGGGGGCGACCCTCAAGTCCCCGCAGCGTGCTGCTCGCTGAGGTAGCTCAGGCCACCCAGCGGCTGGCCGACGCCGGCGTGCCCTCGCCGCGCAACGACGCGGAGGAGCTCGCCGCGTTCGTGCACGGCGTGAAGCGGGGCGAGCTGCACACCGTCAAGGACGCCGACTTCGACGCCCGGTACTGGGAGGTCATCGCCCGCCGTGAGCAGCGCGAGCCGCTCCAGCACATCACCGGGCGGGCCTACTTCCGCTATCTCGAACTCCAAGTCGGGCCCGGGGTGTTCGTCCCGCGCCCCGAGACCGAGTCGGTCGTCGGCTGGGCCATAGACGCCGTACGCGCCATGGACGTCGTAGAGCCGCTCATCGTGGACCTGTGCACCGGCTCCGGCGCCATCGCGCTCGCCCTCGCCCAGGAGGTCCCGCGCTCCCGTGTGCACGCCGTGGAGCTGTCCGAGGACGCCCTTCAGTGGACCCGCAAGAACGTGGCGGGGTCCAGGGTCGACCTGCGTCAGGGCGACGCCCTCAGCGCCTTCCCCGACCTCGACGGCCAGGTCGATCTGGTCATCTCCAACCCGCCGTACATCCCGTTGACGGAATGGGAGTACGTCAATCCCGAGGCGAGGGACTACGATCCCGAACTCGCCCTGTTCTCCGGCGAGGACGGCCTCGACCTCATCCGCGGCCTGGAGCGGACCGCACACCGGCTCCTGCGCCCCGGCGGGGTCGTCGTCATCGAGCACGCCGACACCCAGGGCGGCCAGGTGCCGTGGATCTTCACCGAGGAGCGGGGCTGGGCCGACGCGGCCGACCACCCCGACCTCAACAACCGCCCCCGGTTCGCGACGGCCCGCAAGGCGCTGCCGTGACCGGCCCGCAGACTGTTGTCCCGAAGTACGTGAAGTACGTGTACGAGGAGGCCCGCTAGATATGGCACGGCGATACGACACCAATGACGCGACCGACCGCACCACCGGTCTGCGTGAGGCCGCGTCCGCCGTCCGCCGTGGCGAGCTCGTGGTCCTCCCCACCGACACGGTGTACGGCATCGGCGCCGACGCCTTCTCCTCGGAAGCCGTCACCGACCTGCTCGAGGCCAAGGGGCGGGGCCGCAACATGCCCACCCCGGTCCTCATCGGCTCCCCGAACACCCTGCACGGCCTCGTCACGGACTTCTCCGAGATGGCCTGGGAACTGGTCGACGCCTTCTGGCCGGGCGCGCTGACGCTGGTCGCCAAGCACCAGCCGTCCCTGCAGTGGGACTTGGGGGACACCCGGGGCACGGTCGCCGTGCGGATGCCGCTGCACCCGGTCGCCATCGAACTGCTCACCGAGGTCGGCCCCATGGCCGTGTCGTCGGCGAACCTCACCGGCCACCCGGCGCCGGAGGACTGTGACGCCGCGCAGGGCATGCTGGGCGACTCGGTGTCCGTCTACCTCGACGGCGGGCCCACGCCCGGCAACGTGCCCTCCTCCATCGTCGACGTCACCCGCGAGGTGCCGCTGCTGCTGCGTGCGGGCGCTCTCTCGGCGGAGGAGCTGCGCAAGGTCGTACCCGACCTCGAGGTGGCCAATTGACAGCCCCTGACGCGGGGCGTGGCATATGGAACGGGGAAGAGACGGGGACCTTCGGGCTTCCACTGGACAGCTTCCGCATCCTCCACGTCAGCACCGGCAACGTGTGCCGCTCGCCGATCACCGAGCGGCTGACCCGTCATGCCCTGGCGGACCGGCTCGGCGACCCGCTGTGGGGCGGGCTGATCGTGGAGAGCGCGGGCACCTGGGGCCATGAGGGCGCGCCCATGGAGGCCAACGCGGAGACCGTGCTGGCCGACTTCGGCGCGGACGCCTCCGGCTTCGTCGGGCGGGAACTGCTGGACGACCACGTGATCCGCGCCGACCTGGTGCTGACCGCCACCCGCGACCACCGGGCGCAGGTGATCTCCATGGGGCACTCCGCGGGCCTGCGCACCTTCACCCTCAAGGAGTTCACCCGCCTGGTGAAGGCGATCGACCCGGCGACGCTGCCTCCGCTGGAGGACGGCATGGTCGCCCGGGCACGCGCACTGGTCCGCGCCGCGGCAGCTCTACGCGGGTGGCTCCTGGCCCCCACGGCGGAAGCGGACGAGGTCTACGACCCCTACGGCGCCCCGCTCACGTTCTTCCGCTCCATCGGCGACGAGATAAACCAGGCGCTGGACCCGGTCGTCACCGCACTCACGGGCGTACCCGCCAGGACGTAACAACCGAGCGCCCCTGGGGTCCCGGGCCTACATTGGTGCTACGTCAGTGTCGACGCCCCGGGAGCCCACCATGACGGTCACCCATACCCTCGAGGCCGATGTGCTGCGCCGCCAGGATCCCGAACTGGCGGGGATCCTGCTCGGGGAGCTGGAACGGCAGTCGACGACGTTGCAGTTGATCGCCGCCGAGAACTTCACGTCACCGGCGGTGCTGGCGGCGCTCGGGTCGGCGCTCGCCAACAAGTACGCGGAGGGCTATCCCGGCGCCCGGCACCACGGCGGCTGCGAGATCGTCGACGTCGCCGAGCGCATCGCCGTCGACCGGGCCGAGGCGCTGTTCGGGGCCGAGCACGCCAATGTGCAGTCCCACTCCGGCTCGTCGGCCGTCCTCGCCGCGTACGCCGCCCTGCTGCGCCCCGGCGACACCGTCCTCGCCCTGGGCCTGCCGCACGGCGGCCACCTCACCCACGGCTCGCCCGCGAACTTCTCCGGCCGCTGGTTCGACTTCGTCGGCTACGGCGTGGACGCGGAGACCGGGCTCATCGACCACGACCAGGTGCGCACCCTCGCCCGTACCCATCGGCCCAAGGCGATCGTGTGCGGGTCCATCGCCTATCCGCGGCACATCGACTACGCCCTGTTCCGCGAGGTCGCCGACGAGGTGGGCGCCTATCTGATCGCCGACGCCGCGCACCCGATCGGGCTGGTCGCCGGGGGAGCGGCGCCCAATCCGGTGCCGTACGCCGATGTCGTCTGCGCCACCACGCACAAGGTGCTGCGGGGTCCGCGCGGCGGGATGATCCTGTGCGGCCACGAACTGGCCGAGCGGGTCGACCGGGCCGTGTTCCCCTTCACCCAGGGCGGCGCCCAGATGCACACCATCGCCGCCAAGGCGGTCGCCTTCGGGGAGGCCGCCACTCCCGCCTTCACCGTGTACGCCCATCAGGTCGTCGCCAATGCGAGGGTCCTCGCGGCGGGACTGGCCGCCGAGGGGTTCGTCGTCACCACGGGCGGGACGGACACCCATCTCATCACCGCCGACCCGGCGCCCCTCGGCGTCGAAGGGCGCACCGCCCGGGGCCGGCTCGCCGCCGCCGGGATGGTCATGGACTGCTGTGCGCTGCCGCACGGCGACGCCCGTGGCCTGCGGCTGGGCACGGCGGCGGTGACCACTCAAGGCATGGGGGAGGAGGAGATGGGACATCTCGCCGCCCTGCTCGCAGGGGTGCTGCGCGGCGAGGTCGAGAGCCAGCAGGCACGTGAAGAAGTGCGGGAGCTGGCCGGTAGATTTCCGCCGTATCCCGGCTGAGCGGGGGTAGGCGCAACCGAGTGCACAGCCACGCGTGCAACCATCGTCGCTACCCGGTAGTCCCCACACATATGCGTTCCGTATGAGACCGTCGCTAGGGTGTGGGGCTGAGATGGCCAGCGAGACCTGTGGGGAAGCCCGTGCGTGAATACCTGCTGACGCTCTGCATCACGGCCGCGGTGACGTACCTGCTGACAGGGCCGGTACGGAAATTCGCGATCGTGGCCGGAGCGATGCCGCAGATCCGGGCACGTGACGTGCACCGGGAACCCACTCCGCGGCTCGGCGGGATCGCGATGTTCTTCGGCCTGTGCGCGGGCCTGCTGGTGGCCGACCACCTCACCAACCTGAACGAGGTCTTCGCCGAGTCCAACGAACCGCGCGCCCTGCTCTCCGGCGCGGCCCTGATCTGGCTGATCGGCGTCCTGGACGACAAGTTCGAGATCGACGCCCTGATCAAGCTGGGCGGCCAGATGATCGCCGCCGGCGTCATGGTCATGCAGGGTCTGACCATCCTGTGGCTGCCGATCCCGGGCGTCGGAAACGTCGCGCTGACCCAGTGGCAGGGCACCCTGCTGACGGTGGCGCTGGTCGTCATCACCATCAACGCGGTGAACTTCGTCGACGGCCTCGACGGCCTCGCGGCGGGCATGGTGGGCATCGCGTCGACCGCGTTCTTCCTCTACGCCTACCGGGTCTGGGTGTCGTACGGCATCGAGGCCGCCGCCCCGGCCACGCTGTTCGCGGCGATCCTGATGGGCATGTGCCTGGGCTTCCTGCCGCACAACATGCACCCCGCGCGGATCTTCATGGGCGACTCCGGCTCGATGCTCATCGGGCTGGTGCTGGCGGCGGGCGCGATCTCCATCACGGGACAGGTCGACCCGGACGCGCTGAAGCTGTTCGCGGGTTCCGAGAAGGCGGCCGTGCATCAGACGGTGCCGGTCTACATCCCGCTGCTGCTGCCGCTGACGATCATCGCGATCCCGGCCGCCGACCTGGTGCTGGCGATCGTGCGCCGTACCTGGCGCGGTCAGTCGCCGTTCGCCGCCGACCGCGGCCATCTGCACCACCGCCTGCTGGAGATCGGCCACTCGCACAGCCGCGCGGTGCTGATCATGTACTTCTGGTCGGCGCTGATCGCGTTCGGCGCACTCGCCTACTCGGTGAACTCGGCGTCGATGTGGATCGTGCTCGGCATCGTCTTCCTGAGCTTCATCGGCCTGGTCCTGCTCCTGCTGCCCCGCTTCACCCCGCGCGCCCCGCGCTGGGCGGAGGCCTTCGTGCCGCCGCGCTATCGCCGCAAGGCAGTGGGGGAGCCGGAACCGGAGGCGGCTCAGGACGAGCAGGCGGACGAGGACGAGGCGTCCGTCCCGGTCGTCGAGGAGCCCCGCACCCCGGTCGCCGCGGGCGTCTCCCGGGTCAACGGAGTCAACGGCTCGACCGCTCTCGGCGCCCGTCCGCGCTTCCTGGATCGGCGCAAGGCCGGAACGTCGCGCTGACGCTCAAGGTAAGAATCTGACTAGAGCATTGCCAACTCGTGGGGGAACGAAGCTTCCCAATACCAGACAAAGCGGTGCTGTTTCTGCACAGACGCGCAGTCTCACTCTCATGTGTGACACCCAGCACAGCCACTAGGTAAAGACCTCATCAAATAGTTTGTGATACGGTTCACGAGAACCCCGGGACACAGCCGAAGGACCGCAGTGCGACGGTCCGTTGGCGTGAAGACCACTCCCCGCCCGGGGCTACGCTCGTCCATGACGACACCCCTGCCCCCCTGCGAAAGCGGAGTTGCCGCCATGCCGTCCAATGACGTCCGGATCCTGCTCCAGGCCGCTGTGCCCACAGCTGCCGTCGGCGCGATTGCCGCCGTCGTCAGCGGTGTGGTCGCCGGTGGCGAAGGGGTGGTCGGGGCCGTCGTCGCGACGCTGGTGGTGATCCTCTTCATGGGGATCGGTCTCTACGTTCTGCAGCGCACTGCCAAATCGCTTCCGCACCTTTTCCAGGCGATGGGCCTGATGCTGTACGCGGCACAGATTCTTCTGCTGTTCATTTTCCTCGCCGCGTTCAAGAACACCACCCTGTTCAACCCCCGGGCCTTCGCCCTCACGCTCGTCGCCGGCACCCTCGCCTGGATCGCCGCGCAGACGCGTGCCCACATGAAAGCCAAGATTCTCTACGTCGAACCGGACTCGTCCGCCCCCAAGAACGGCGACAAGCCCGAAAAGACGGGGCACTCGTCGTGAGGGGTAGGGCCGGGATAAAGGCGCATGAGAGACCCTGCTATCGTCCGGTGCCAACTGCGGCATCGCGGGCGCGGGCATCTGAGCTGACGCCTGCTCACACGCAGGGCGAGATGCCCCACAGCCGCCCCCACATCCGTAACACCAGTCCCGTGCCGAACCGCGGCTGCGCGCCGCGCCGACACAACGAGGTTGCCGTACCTATGCGCCACGATGAAGGAGCCCGCGGTGAGTGCTGACCCGACGCAGGCCCTCGCCTTCGACACGAACTGCCACCTCTTCGACGGATGTGGCTTCGACACTGTCGCTCCGGGCCTGCACTCGTTCCTGTTCGAGCCGCTCATGGGCGACGCGGACGGCAACGCCTTCTACTTCAACAAGCCGATGCTGCTCGCCCTGCTGGGTTCGATCATCGTGGTGGGCTTCTTCTGGGCCGCGTTCGCCCGGCCGAAGGTCGTGCCCGGCAAGCTGCAGATGGTCGCCGAAGCCGGCTACGACTTCGTACGCCGCGGCATCGTCTACGAGACGATCGGCAAGAAGGAGGGCGAGAAGTACGTTCCGCTCGCCGTCTCCCTCTTCTTCTTCATCTGGATGATGAACCTCTGGTCGATCGTCCCGGTCGCCGCCTTCCCGGTGACGTCGATCATCGCCTACCCGCTGATCCTGGCCCTGATCGTCTACGTCCTGTGGGTCTCGCTGACCTTCAAGCGGCACGGCTTCGTCGGAGCCTTCAAGAACTTCTCCGGCTACGACAAATCGCTGGGCGCGGTGCTCCCGCTGTCCATGACCATCGAGCTCGCCTCGAACCTGCTGGTCCGGCCGTTCACGCACGCGGTGCGACTCTTCGCGAACATGTTCGCCGGCCACACCCTGCTGCTGCTCTTCACGATCGCCAGCTGGTACATGCTCAACGGCATCGGTATCGCCTACTCAGGCGTCTCGTTTGTGATGGTCATCGTGATGACCGCATTCGAGCTCTTCATCCAGGCGGTTCAGGCGTACGTCTTCGTCCTCCTGACCTGCACCTTCATCCAGGGCGCGCTCGCCGAGCACCACTGAGCACCGCCCCGCAACGCCCCCATAGCCGTCCGGTGGCCAACCCCCACCGGTCCGTAAAGAGAAGGAAGAACTGGCATGTCCAACATTGCTGCTGTCACCGGTGACCTCGGTTCCGTCGGTTACGGTCTTGCGGCCATCGGCCCCGGCGTCGGCGTT
Source organism: Streptomyces sp. 4N124 (assembly GCF_052245395.1). Lineage (NCBI taxonomy): Bacteria > Bacillati > Actinomycetota > Actinomycetes > Kitasatosporales > Streptomycetaceae > Streptomyces > Streptomyces sp. 4N124. Next base: position 40,360 of record NZ_JBQQBS010000005.1, on the reverse strand, counting down.
GGCATCATCTTCGGTAACGGCACCCAGGCCCTCGCCCGCCAGCCCGAGGCGGCCGGCCTGATCCGCGCCAACCAGATCCTCGGCTTCGCCTTCTGTGAGGCGCTCGCCCTGATCGGTCTCGTCATGCCGTTCGTCTACTAAGACGAGCCCTGACGACCGACCCTTTCGACGAAAGGCACTGATGTGACGACCACATCCGCCCTGGTCTTCCTGGCGGCTGAGGGTGAGAAGGAAAACCCTCTCATTCCGCCGTGGCCGGAAGTTGTCATCGGCCTGATCGCCTTCGTCATCGTCTTCGGCTTCCTCGCCAAGAAGCTCCTCCCGACCATCAACAAGGTTCTGGAAGAGCGTCGCGAGGCCATCGAGGGCGGTATCGAAAAGGCCGAGGCCGCGCAGACCGAGGCCCAGAGCGTCCTTGAGCAGTACAAGGCCCAGCTCGCCGAGGCCCGGCACGAGGCCGCGCGACTGCGCCAGGAGGCGCAGGAGCAGGGCGCCACGCTCATCGCCGAGATGCGCGCGGAGGGCCAGCGGCAGCGTGAGGAGATCATCGCCGCCGGTCACGCCCAGATCGAGGCCGACCGCAAGGCCGCCTCGTCGGCGCTGCGCCAGGACGTCGGCAAGATCGCCACCGACCTGGCCGGCAAGCTCGTCGGCGAGTCCCTCGAGGACCACGCCCGGCAGAGCCGTGTGATCGACCGCTTCCTCGACGAGCTCGACGAGAAGGCCGAGGCCACCCGATGAACGGAGCGAGCCGCGAGGCCCTGGCAGCCGCACGCGAGCGTCTCGACGCGCTGACGGACAACACGTCCGTGGACGCCGGCTCGCTCGCCGACGAGCTGGCCTCCCTCACCGCGCTGCTGCACCGCGAGGTGTCGCTGCGTCGGGTCCTGACCGACCCGGCGCAGTCCGGCGAGGCCAAGGCCGACCTGGCCCAGCGCCTCATCGGCGGTCAGGTCAGCGGCGAGGCCGCCGACCTGCTGTCCGGCATGGTGCGCTCCCGCTGGTCGCAGTCGCGCGACCTGGTGGACGCACTGGAGCAGCTGGCCAACATCGCCGACTTCACCGCAGCCCAGAAGGCGGGCACGCTCGACGACGTCGAGGACGAGCTGTTCCGGTTCGGCCGGATCATCTCCTCCAACACCGAGCTGCGCGCCGCGCTCACCAACCGGTCCGCGACGACCTCCGCCAAGAGCGAGCTGCTGCGCAGCCTGCTCGGTGGCCGGTCCACCGCGACCACCGAGCGTCTGGTGACGCGCCTTGTGACCGTGCCGCGGGGACGTAGCCTGGAAGCGGGACTTGAGTCCCTGTCCAAGCTCGCCGCCGAGCGCCGCGACCGGATGGTGGCCGTGGTCACCTCGGCGGTACCGCTGAGCGACGGGCAGAAGCAGCGCCTGGGCGCCGCCCTGGCGAAGCTCTACGGCCGTCCGATGCACCTCAACCTGGACGTGGACCCCGAGGTCCTCGGCGGGATCCGGGTGCAGGTCGGTGACGAGGTCATCAACGGCTCGATCGCGGACCGCATCGAGGACGCCGGCCGCCGCCTGGCGAGCTAGCAGCAACTTCATAAGCAGTACGTGTACCTACGGCCCGGTTGGGCCGTGCAGAGGATTCCTGGGGGTCGCCCCCAGACCCCCAAAGTGAAACTTCGGGCCCAACAAGGAGAGCAGGGAACCCAGATGGCGGAGCTCACGATCCGGCCGGAGGAGATCCGGGACGCGCTGGAGACGTTTGTCCAGTCGTACAAGCCGGACGCGGCCTCGCGCGAGGAGGTCGGTACGGTCACCCTTGCCGGCGACGGCATCGCGAAGGTCGAGGGTCTTCCCTCGGCCATGGCCAACGAACTGCTGAAGTTCGAGGACGGCACCCTCGGCCTCGCGCTCAACCTGGAAGAGCGCGAGATCGGCGCCATCGTCCTCGGTGAGTTCAGCGGCATCGAGGAGGGGCAGCCGGTGCAGCGCACCGGTGAGGTGCTCTCCGTGGCTGTCGGCGAGGGCTACCTCGGCCGCGTCGTCGACCCGCTCGGCACCCCGATCGACGGCCTCGGCGAGATCGAGACCGACAGCCGCCGCGCCCTCGAGCTGCAGGCCCCGGGCGTCATGGTCCGTAAGTCGGTGCACGAGCCGATGGAGACCGGCTACAAGGCCGTCGACACGATGACCCCGATCGGCCGTGGTCAGCGTCAGCTGATCATCGGTGACCGCCAGACCGGCAAGACTGCCCTGGCCGTCGACACGATCATCAACCAGCGCGACAACTGGCGCTCCGGCGACCCGAACAAGCAGGTCCGCTGCGTCTACGTCGCCATCGGTCAGAAGGGCTCGACCATCGCCTCCGTGCGTGGTGCCCTCGAAGAGGCCGGCGCCCTGGAGTACACGACCATCGTCGCCGCCCCGGCGTCCGACCCGGCCGGCTTCAAGTACCTGGCGCCGTACACCGGTTCGGCCATCGGCCAGCACTGGATGTACCAGGGCAAGCACGTCCTGATCATCTTCGACGACCTCTCCAAGCAGGCCGACGCCTACCGCGCCGTGTCCCTGCTGCTGCGCCGCCCGCCGGGCCGTGAGGCCTACCCGGGTGACGTCTTCTACCTGCACTCCCGTCTGCTGGAGCGCTGCGCCAAGCTCTCCGACGACATGGGCGCCGGCTCGATGACCGGTCTGCCGATCGTCGAGACCAAGGCCAACGACGTCTCGGCGTTCATCCCGACCAACGTCATCTCCATCACCGACGGCCAGTGCTTCCTGGAGTCCGACCTGTTCAACGCCGGTCAGCGTCCGGCCCTGAACGTCGGTATCTCGGTCTCCCGAGTCGGTGGCTCCGCCCAGCACAAGGCCATCCGGCAGGTCTCCGGCCGTCTGCGCGTGGACCTCGCCCAGTTCCGTGAGCTGGAGGCGTTCGCCGCCTTCGGTTCCGACCTGGACGCCGCGTCGAAGGCGCAGCTGGAGCGCGGTCAGCGCATGGTCGAGTTGCTCAAGCAGCCGCAGTACCAGCCGATGTCCACCGAGGACCAGGTCGTCTCCATCTGGGCCGGCACCACCGGCAAGATGGACGAGGTGCCGGTGAACGACATCCGCCGCTTCGAGAAGGAGCTGCTGGAGTACCTGCACCGCAAGGAGCAGGGCCTCCTCACCTCCATCCGCGAGGGCGGCAAGATGTCCGACGACACGCTGCAGGCCATGGCCGACGCGGTCGCCGAGTTCAAGAAGCAGTTCGAGACCTCGGACGGCAAGCTGCTCGGCGAGGAATCGGCCGTCAGCGTCTCCAAGTGACGTAAGGAAGGGACCTGACTCATGGGAGCCCAGCTCCGGGTCTACAAGCGTCGCATCCGATCCGTCACCGCGACCAAGAAGATCACCAAGGCGATGGAGATGATCGCCGCCTCGCGCGTCGTCAAGGCGCAGCGCAAGGTGGCGGCGTCCACGCCGTACGCGCGGGAACTGACCCGCGCGGTCACGGCGGTCGGTACCGGCTCGAACACCAAGCACCCGCTGACCACCCAGGCCGACACGGTCACCCGGTCCGCGGTGCTGCTCCTGACGAGCGACCGTGGTCTCGCCGGTGCCTTCAACTCCAACGCCATCAAGGCGGCGGAGCAGCTGACCGAGCGCCTGGAGCGCGAGGGCAAGCAGGTCGACGTCTACATCGTCGGCCGGCGCGGTGTCGCCCACTACAACTTCCGTGAGCGCAAGATCACGGAGTCGTGGACCGGGTTCACGGACCAGCCGTCGTACGCGGACGCCAAGAAGGTCGCGGCTCCGCTGATCGAGGCCATCGAGACGGAGACGGCCGAGGGCGGCGTGGACGAGCTCCACATCGTCTACACCGAGTTCGTGTCGATGATGACGCAGACGGCGCAGGACGCGCGCCTGCTGCCGCTCAGCCTCGACGAGGTCGCGCAGGAGGCGCCGAAGGGCGAGATCCTCCCCCTGTACGACTTCGAGCCCTCGGCGGAGGACGTCCTGGACGCCCTGCTGCCGCGGTACGTGGAAAGCCGTATCTACAACGCGCTGCTCCAGTCGGCCGCTTCGAAGCACGCCGCCACCCGGCGCGCGATGAAGTCGGCCACCGACAACGCCGGCGACCTCATCGAGAACCTCACCCGGCTTGCCAACCAGGCCCGCCAGGCCGAAATCACCCAGGAAATCAGCGAGATCGTCGGAGGCGCGAGCGCCCTGGCCGACGCGACCGCGGGGAGTGACTACTAATGACCACCACTGTTGAGACCGCGACGGCTACGGGCCGCGTCGCCCGGGTCATCGGCCCGGTCGTCGACGTGGAGTTCCCCGTCGACGCGATGCCGGAGATCTACAACGCCCTCCACGTCGAGGTCTCCGACCCGGCGAACGCCGGCGAGAAGAAGATCCTGACCATGGAGGTCGCCCAGCACCTGGGCGACGGCCTGGTCCGCGCCATCTCCATGCAGCCCACCGACGGCCTGGTCCGTCAGGCCCCGGTGACCGACACCGGCTCGGGCATCACCGTCCCGGTCGGCGACTTCACCAAGGGCAAGGTGTTCAACACCCTCGGTGAGGTGCTGAACTCCGACGAGACCTACGACGGCGAGCGCTGGTCCATCCACCGCAAGGCCCCCGCCTTCGACCAGCTCGAGTCCAAGACCGAGATGTTCGAGACCGGCCTGAAGGTCGTCGACCTGCTGACCCCGTACGTCAAGGGCGGCAAGATCGGTCTGTTCGGTGGTGCCGGTGTCGGCAAGACCGTGCTGATCCAGGAAATGATCATGCGTGTCGCCAACCTCCACGAGGGCGTCTCCGTCTTCGCGGGCGTCGGCGAGCGCACCCGTGAGGGCAACGACCTCATCGCGGAGATGGAAGAGTCCGGCGTTCTGGACAAGACCGCGCTGGTCTTCGGTCAGATGGACGAGCCCCCGGGTACCCGTCTGCGCGTGGCCCTGGCCGGTCTGACCATGGCGGAGTACTTCCGCGATGTGCAGAAGCAGGACGTGCTGTTCTTCATCGACAACATCTTCCGCTTCACCCAGGCCGGTTCCGAGGTGTCCACCCTGCTCGGCCGTATGCCGTCCGCGGTGGGTTACCAGCCGAACCTGGCGGACGAGATGGGTCAGCTCCAGGAGCGGATCACTTCGACGCGTGGTCACTCGATCACCTCGATGCAGGCGATCTACGTCCCCGCGGACGACCTGACCGACCCGGCCCCGGCCACCACCTTCGCCCACCTCGACGCGACGACGGTGCTCTCCCGTCCGATCTCGGAGAAGGGCATCTACCCGGCCGTGGACCCGCTGGACTCCACGTCCCGCATCCTGGACCCGCGCTACATCGCGCAGGACCACTACGACGCCGCCATGCGCGTCAAGACGATCCTGCAGAAGTACAAGGACCTCCAGGACATCATCGCGATCCTCGGTATCGACGAGCTGGGCGAGGAGGACAAGCTCGTCGTCCACCGTGCCCGTCGCGTGGAGCGCTTCCTGTCCCAGAACACCCACGCCGCCAAGCAGTTCACCGGCGTGGACGGTTCGGACGTGCCGCTGGAAGAGTCGATCGCCGCGTTCAACTCGATCTGCGACGGTGAGTACGACCACTTCCCGGAGCAGGCGTTCTTCATGTGCGGTGGTCTCGAGGACCTGCGCAAGAACGCGAAGGAGCTGGGCGTCTCCTGAGCGAGCGCCTCTTGGGTGAGAGGGGTGGAGCGGCGCCACGCGGGCTTGCCTTGCGGGGTGCGGTCCGCCCCTCTCATCACGCCTACTAGAATTAGACCTACACCCGGCACTACCGCCGGGTGGTGACCCGAGGAGCCACCCTTGGCTGCTGAGCTGCACGTCGCGCTGGTCGCGGCCGACCGAGAGGTCTGGTCCGGCGAGGCCACCCTGGTCGTCGCGCGCACCACGTCCGGCGACATCGGCGTCATGCCCGGTCACCAGCCGCTGCTCGGTGTGCTGGAGTCGGGCCCGGTGACCATCCGTACGAGTGATGGTGGAACGGTCGTCGCCGCGGTGCACGGCGGTTTCATCTCGTTCGCGGACAACAAGCTGTCGCTGCTGGCCGAGATCGCCGAGCTGTCGGACGAGATCGATGTCCAGCGCGCCGAGCGAGAGCTCGAACGCGCGAAGGCGGAGGGCGATGCCACCGCCGAGCGGCGCGCAGACGTACGACTGCGTGCGGCGGCGGCGAGCTGACACTGCTCACCGTGTGATGACGTCACTCAGCCGCGGCTGGAACCGGAGCGATCCGGTACCAGCCGCGGCTGAGGCGAATATGGGTGTTTTTTCCATTCCGTTACCGAGGAGACGAGGAGGTCGGTGCCGATGGTCCTCGCTCTGACTGTGTGCGGAATTGTCGTCGCCCTCGTGGTGGTGGGGCTGTTCGTCTTCGGCCTGCGCCGCAGGCTCATCCAGCGCTCCGGCGGCACCTTCGACTGCTCCCTGCGCTGGGACGTCCCGGAGAAGACCGACACCAGCGGCAAGGGCTGGAGCTACGGCGTCGCCCGCTACAACGGCGACCGCGTCGAGTGGTACCGCGTCTTCTCGTACGCCTACCGCCCCCGCCGCACCCTGGAGCGCGCCGCGATCGAGGTCGCCGGCCGCCGCCTCCCCGAGGGCGAGGAGGAGCTGGCGCTGCTCTCCGACGCGGTGATCCTCACCTGTCTGCACCGGGGCACGCGCCTGGAACTCGCGATGAGCGAAGACGCGCTGACCGGTTTTCTCGCGTGGCTTGAGGCAGCCCCGCCCGGTCAGCGCGTCAATGTTGCTTAGCGCTCTTACAGGTTGTTGTTGATCGCGGTCAGCAGCTCGCCATTGCTGGTGTCACCGCTGAACTCCCAGAAGAACGCGCCGCCGAGGCCCTGGTTCTTGGCCCAGGTCATCTTTGCGGCGATCGTCGACGGGGTGTCGTAGGACCACCAGTTGTTGCCGCAGTGCGCGTAGGCGGTGCCGGCGATGGTGCCATTGGCGGGGCAGGAGTTCTTGAGCACCTTGTAGTCCTCGATGCCCGCCTCGTACGTTCCCGGGGCCGCGCCCGTCGCCGTGCCGCCGGGGGCGGACTGGGTGACGCCGGTCCAGCCGCGGCCGTAGAAGCCGATGCCGAGGAGCAGCTTGGCTGAGGGGACGCCCTTGGCCTTGAGCTTGGCGATCGCGTCGGCGGAGTTGAAGCCCGCGGCCGGGATGCCGGAGTACGAGGTCAGGGGCGAGTGCGGAGCGGTCGGGCCGTCCGCGTCGAAGGCGCCGAAGTAGTCGTACGTCATCACGTTGTACCAGTCGAGCGAGGCCGCGGCGCCGCCGTAGTCGGCCAAGTCGAGCTTGCCGCCGGAGGAGCCGTCGCCGGTGATGGCGGCGGTGACGAGGTAGTTGGAGCCGAACTCCGTGCGCAGCGCCGACATGAGGTTCCTGAAGGCCGCCGGTCCGCTGGTGTCGCAGGTCAGGCCGCAGGCGTTCGGGTACTCCCAGTCGATGTCGATGCCGTCGAAGACGTCGGCCCAGCGCGGGTCCTCGACGACGGCCTTGCAGGACTTGGCGAACGCGGCCGGGTTCTGTGCGGCCTGGCCGAAGCCGCCGGAGTAGGTCCAGCCGCCGAAGGAGTACAGCACCTTGATGTGCGGGTACTTGGCCTTGAGCTGGCGGAGCTGGTTGAAGTTGCCGCGCAGCGGCTGGTCCCAGGTGTCGGCGGTGCCGCTGACGGACTGGTCGGCGGTGTAGGCCTTGTCGTAGGCGGCGTAGGTGTCGTCGACGGTGCACTGGCCGTTCTTGACGTTGCCGAACGCGTAGTTGATGTGCGTGATCTTGGACGCCGAACCCGAGGTCACCAGGTTCTTGACGTGGTAGTTGCGGCCGTAGACGCCCCACTCGGTGAAGTAGCCGAGCTTGACCTTGTCGCCGGTCGGCGGGGGTTCCGTGGTGCCGCCGGTGGTGCGGACCGCGCGGGCGCCGGAGACCGGGCCGGTCTGGTCGGCGGAGTCGCGGGCCTGGACGGTGTAGGAGTAGTCGGTGCCGGCGGTCAGACCGGTGTCGGTGTACGACGTCGAGGTCACCGTCGCGACCTTGGTGCCGCCGCGCAGGACGTCGTAGTTCTTGATGCCCTTGTCGTCGGTGGCCGCGCTCCAGCTCAGTTTCACCGAGGTGTTGGTGATGTCGGAGGCGGTCGGGGTGCCGGGGGCGGACGGCGGGTTGTCGCCGGGGACCGTGGGGCCGCCGTCACAACTGCCGCTGTTCAGCTTGCAGTTGGCGGGGGCGCCGGAGCCTTTGCCGTTGAAGCCGAAGGAGATGGAGGCGCCGGGGGAGAGGGTGCCGTTCCAGGACTTGTTCTTGGCGGTCCAGTGGGTGCCGGAGGAGGTGACGTCGGCGTCCCAGGCCGAGGTGACGGACGTGCCGGAGGGGAAGTCCCACTCGACGGTCCAGGAGTTGATGGTGGTGTCGCCGGTGTTCTTGACGGTCCACTTGCCCTCGAAGCCGGTGCCCCAGTCCTGGGTCTTGGCGTAGGTGGCGGTGGCGGAGGTGGCCGCCTGGGCCGGGCTTGCGAGGCCGACCAGGCCGGCGAGGGGAAGCAGCAGGGTCGCGAACCCTGCCACGGCTCTGTGTCTGAAGCGCATCGTGCGCCTCCTCAGGGGGTGTTGGGGGCGGGACTGAGCCTTCACGCCCACGGTGCCGCGAGAATAGAAAGGTCTGGACCACAGGTCAATAGGTCCAGACCAGTTGCTCTTGAGCGGTTCGTGAGCGGTGACCGGGTCCCGCTAGATCCCCAACTCCTGCGCCAGCACCGCCGCTTGCACCCGGCTGCGCAGCTCCAGCTTCCCCAGCAGCCTGCTGACGTGCGTCTTCACGGTCGCCTCCGCCATGTCTAGGCGGCTTGCGATCTCGGCGTTCGACAGTCCCTCGCCGAGACAGGACAGCACCTCGCGCTCGCGCTGGGTGAGGGTGTCCAGTGCCGCCGGTTCGGGCTTCGGCTCCTGTGCGGGGCGGGCGGCGAACTCGGCGATCAGGCGCCGGGTGACGGCCGGGGCGACGATGCCCTCGCCGCGCGCGACCGTCCGTACCGCGGCCAGGAGATCCTTGGCGTCGGTGTTCTTGAGCAGAAAGCCGGACGCGCCCGCCCGCAACGCCCCGAAGACATACTCGTCGAGGTCGAAGGTGGTCAGGACCAGCACATCCGCCAGCCCCTCCGCGACGACCTGCCGGGTCGCCGACACCCCGTCCAGGCGCGGCATCTGGACATCCATCAGCACCAGGTCCGGCCGAAGTTCACGGGCCCGCGCCACCGCTTGCTCGCCGTCCGCCGCCTCGCCGACCACCTCGATGTCGGGCGCGCTGCGGAGGATGAGGACGAGACCGGCGCGGACGGCGGACTGGTCCTCGGCGACGAGCACACGGATCATTCGGGGTCTCCTTGCGGATGGTCGGTGACGGGGAGGGTGGCGCGTACGGCCCAGATCTTGCCGTCCGCGGAGTCCTCGGGGCCTGCCTCGAACGTGCCGCCCAGCAGGGCCGTCCGCTCCCGCATGCCGACGAGTCCGGCGCCGGAGCCGGGGGCACGGGGGCCGTCCTGCCGGCCGTCCGGGCTGATCACGGCGATGGCCAGCGAGCCGTCCCGCTGCTTCAGGGCGACCGTGACCCGGCCGGGTCCGGCGTGCTTGAGGGCGTTGGTCAGGCACTCCTGGACGATGCGGTACGCCGCCAGCTCCACCGGGGCGGGGAGGGAGTCGGCGTGCTCGGTGTCGAGGACGGCGTCGAGGCCGTTGGCGCGGGCGCCCTCGACCAGCGCGCCGAGCCCGTCGAGCGTCGGGGCCGCGGCCGGTTCCAGGTCGCCGCTGTCGTCGCGCAGGATGCCGATCAGCCGCCGCATCTCGGCGAGGCCCTCGACGCTGTTCTCGCGGATGACGGCCAAGGCGTCGTTGGTCGTCTTCGGGTCGTCCAGGGAGAGCGCCGCGGTGGAGTGGATGGCGATCGCGGAGAGATGGTTGGCGACCATGTCGTGCAGCTCGCGGGCCATCCGGGCGCGCTCGGCGGTGATCGCCTGGGTGCGGTCCATCTCGGCGAGCAGCGCGGTCTGCTCGGCACGCAGCCGGGCTGCCTCGGCGGCGTCGCGGTGGTTGCGGACGATCCAGCCGGTGGCGGCGGGGGTGTACGCCACCAGGCCGACGACCACGCCGACCAGCAGCGCCTCGGGCTTGCGCCAGGCGGCGAGGGGCACCACCGTCCACACCGCGGTCATCACGCCGGTGGTCCACAGCACACGGCGTGCGGCGACAGGCGGGCTGTACAGGACGGCCGCGTAGACCAGGTCCGTGAACATCACCACGGTGACCAGGTTGCCCTGGGTGATGGTGTCGACGGTGAGCGCGGCGACGCCGATCAGCAGGACCGTACGCGGACAGGTGCGGCGCAGCAGCTCGCAGCACGCCATCACGACGAGCGGCACCAGGATGGGCCAGCGTCCGTCCCAGAGGATGATCGGATCCCTGGGCCCTCGGACGCCGAGGCCCACTCCCCAGATCAGCAGCCCACCGAGCAGGCCCGCGCAGGCGATACGCACGTCGTCCGGGTGCGGGCGGGGGAGCGGGGCGGCCATGACTCCATCCAACACGGCGCCGCGCTCCGGCGCCTGATCCCCGGGAACGGTCCGGCACTGCATCTTTCGATGTAGGGGGAGTTCGTCACCGACGACGACGAAACGACACCGGCCCGCCGGGAGCCTTGGAGGGTGACCGAAGGGAGTGAGCAGTGGTCGTCGCGTTGATCATCGCCTGTGAGGTCGGGTTCTGGGTGCTCCTCGCCCTGGGCCTGGCAGTCCGCTATCTGCTGAAGTGGCGCCGTACGAGTGTGGTGCTGCTGCTGTGCGAGCCCGTGCTGGAGCTGGTCCTGTTCGTCGTGACGGCGATCGACCTGAAGAACGGCGCCGAGCCCAGCTGGGAACACGGCCTGGCGGTGCTCTACATCGGCTACACCGTCGCGTTCGGCCACTACACGATCCGCTGGCTCGACGGCCACGCCGCCCATCGCCTGGGCGGCGGCCCGCCCCCGCGGAAGCCGCCGCGCTACGGCCGCGCCCGCGCCCGGCACGAGGCGAAGCTGTGGCTGCGAGCGGTGTTCGGCGGCGCGGTGGCACTGGTGCTCCTCCAACTCGCCGTCTGGTACGTCGGCGACTCCGGAGACGTCAGCTCCCTGCGCAGCTTCCAGTGGGTGGCCGTGCGGACGATCGGCATCTACGGCCTGATCGCCCTGTCCTACACGGTCTGGCCACGGAAGGAACCGGCGTCAGCGCTCCCCGCCCGGGACCCACAGCACGTCCCCGACGCCCTTGTTGGCCGTCCGGGCAAGGATGCTGCATCTCCCGGGGGACACTCCAACTGATTGCCGCTGCGCGGCGGGCCGGACCCCCGGCCGGAGGGCGTTTCCTCAGCGTTCGCCGCCGGGGACCCACAAGACGTCTCCCGCGCCCTTGTTCGCGGTCCGCGCAAGGATGAAGAGCAGGTCCGACAGCCGGTTGAGGTAGGTCGCGGTGAGCGGGTTCATGACCTCTCCGTGCACCTCCAGCGCGGCCCACGTCGACCGCTCCGCCCGCCGTACGACCGTGCAGGCCTGGTGGAGCAGGGCCGCGCCCGGGGTGCCGCCGGGGAGGATGAAGGACCGCAGCTTCTCCAGCCGCTCGTTGAAGCGGTCGCAGTCCGCCTCCAGCTTGTCGATGTAGAACTGCTCGACGCGCAGGGGCGGGAACTCCGGCTTCTCGACGACGGGCGTGGAGAGGTCGGCCCCGACGTCGAACAGGTCGTTCTGCACGCGGGTGAGGACCTTGACGATCTCCTCGTCCAGACCGCCCAGGGCGATCGCCGTCCCGATCACCGCGTTCGCCTCATTGGCGTCGGCGTACGCCGAGATCCGCAGATCGGTCTTGGCGACCCGGCTCATGTCACCGAGGGCGGTGGTGCCCTGGTCGCCGGTCCTGGTGTAAATGCGCGTCAGATTGACCATATGGCCAGCGTAGTTACAAGTCGGCGGTAATCCACGGTGTGATGTGCGTCAGTAGACACGTGACGCGCGTTACTAACCGATCACACAGTGCCCTCACTGCCGCTAGGGTCCGCCCGAGAGGCATAAATAAAGAGGCTGTGAGCATTCAAAGGGGAGTCGCACAGTGGCACGGAAGCTTGCCGTCATCGGCGCCGGCTTGATGGGTTCCGGTATCGCCCAGGTCTCCGCGCAGGCCGGCTGGGACGTCGTTCTGCGCGATGTCACCGATGAGGCGCTGAAGCGGGGCACCGACGGGATCAAGGCGTCGTACGACAAGTTCGTGAGCAAGGGCAAGCTGGAGGCGCACGACGCCGACGCGGCCCTCGCCCGGATCACCGCGACCACCGATCTGGACGCCGCCGCGGACGCTGACATCGTCGTCGAGGCCGTCTTCGAGAAGCTGGAAGTCAAGCACGAGATCTTCCGCGCGCTTGACAAGCTGGTGAAGGACGACGCCGTCCTCGCCTCCAACACCTCCGCCATCCCGATCACCAAGATCGCGGCCGTGACGGAGCGCCCGGAGCGGGTCGTCGGCACGCACTTCTTCTCGCCGGTGCCGATGATGCAGCTGTGCGAGCTGGTCCGCGGGTACAAGACGAGCGACGAAACCCTCGCCACCGCACGGGAGTTCGCCGAGTCCGTCGGCAAGACCTGCATCGTCGTCAACCGGGACGTCGCCGGGTTCGTGACCACCCGTCTCATCTCCGCCCTCGTCGTCGAGGCCGCGAAGTTGTACGAGTCGGGCGTCGCGACCGCCGAGGACATCGACCTCGCCTGCAAGCTGGGCTTCGGCCACGCGATGGGACCGCTGGCCACCGCCGATCTGACAGGCGTCGACATCCTGCTGCACGCCACCAGCAACATCTACACCGAGTCCCAGGACGAGAAGTTCGCCCCGCCCGAGTTGATGCGCCGGATGGTTGACGCCGGTGACATCGGGCGCAAGAGCGGGCAGGGCTTCTACAAGCACTGAAACCGCACATGCCCCTGGAGCATCACTCCGTGGGGTGAATTCGGTATCGGTTCGCTTACAGATGGCAACCTCTGACCACTTCACACAGTCAGAGGTTGCATCACCGGGCATCACCACGCGGAGACATCAGACGCACCACGGGGAGCGCATATGTTCATCAGGGGCGACCACGCCGAGCTGGTCGTCGGGGGCCGCCTCGACGTCCGCAGCGCGGCGGACGCCCGTACGGTCCTGCACTCGGCCGTCGACGACGGAGTCGGCGATCTGGTACTGGACCTGTCCGAGCTGGACTCCTGGGACGCCACCGGACTCGGTGTGATCATGGGGGCCCACCGACGGGCCGGCCGCTGCGGCCGGCGCCTGGTGCTGCGCGACGTACCGCCGCAGATGCAGCGCCTGCTGGTGGCGACCCGGCTGCACCGGATCCTGGCGATCGAGGGCGGCATCGGGGTGGAGTCGCTGCCCCGCGTGTGACACCCGGCGTGAGTGGGACGCAGCGGGTCGGACGTTCCGGTTGCGAAACGTACGACGCGCACAATCCTCACGAGACTGCGACGTCTCGGACGGCGCGGTACCCCGGGCTGTCGTAGATACTGTGCGAAGGTTTAGGGTTCGGTCGCCCGCTGCCAGACATCCCTTCGAGCGGGCCCGGACCAGAAGCGACAGCGCGGTGTGCAACAGGCCGGGAGGGGCCGGTGCCGGCACACGACGCTTTTGGGGGGCTTGGAACCTATGGACTCGAACAACCGGGGACCCGAGGAATACGGCCGCGACGGCGACGGCGAGACGCCGCCCCAGCGCCAGCCCAGGGAATCCCTCTCACCAGACTTCGGACAGCACTCACCCGCACTCGCCCGCACCGTGCAACTCGTGTCGGGCGACTTCCTGCTCACCGTCAATCCCGTCGACGGCAGCGAGATCGAGGCCTGCCCGCCGGGCGAGCGGCCCAGGCGGCCCGCCAAGTTCACCGCGGCCGAGCGCGCCGAGGTGGACCGCGCGGCCAAGCCGCCCGTACCGCCCGGTCCCAGCCGGCCCGCACTACCGCTGCTGGCCCGCCAGGAGGAACGCGAGCGGCTCGTACGGCTGCTCGCCCGCGGCCGCTCCGTACGGCTCACCGGCGCCGCCGGCTCCGGCCGCACCGCCCTGCTCGACGTGGTCGCCGAGGACTGCGCGGACCTCGCCCCCGACGGCGTCGTCCGCCTCAACGGCAACCACCGCACGCCGGGCGACCTGCTCCACGACCTCTTCTACGCCGTCTACGACGCGCCGCTGCACCGCCCGGACCGGGACGAACTGCGCGAACTCCTCCGGGAGATCGGCGCGGTCGTCGTCCTGGACGACATCGAGTTCGGCGGCGCCGCGCTCGACGAACTGCTGGACGCGACCCCGGAGTGCGCCTTCCTGATCGGCGCCACCCCGGACGTGCCCGCGCCCTCCGCCGACTCGGCCGTCGAGGAGGTCTTCCTCAGCGGCCTCGACCGCGCGGGCGGGGTGGAACTGCTCGAGCAGGCCGTCGGCCGCGTGCTCACCGAGGACGAGGCGAACTGGGCCGGCGACCTCTGGTTCGAGTCCGAGGGGCTGCCGCTGCGCTTCGTCCAGGCGGGTGCCCTGCTGCGCCAGCGCGACCGGCTGCGGTCCAGCGCCGACACCTTCGACGAGTTCGGTGTCTTCCAGGACGCCCCGGTCGACGCGCCCTTCGAGGCCGGCGACGGTCATGACGTACCGCTGCCGTCGCTCGCCGAGGGAGCCGCGCCCGCCGCGCTGCTCGCCTCCCGGCTGAGCGAATCGGCGCGGGCCACCCTGCGGTTCGCCGTCGCGCTCGGCGGCGAGGTGCCGCACCAGGCGCATCTGCCCGCCCTGGTCGGCGACACCCACGCGGACGCCGCCCTCGGCGAGCTGCTGAGCTGTGCGCTGGTCTCCCCGGTCGGCTCCCGCTACCGGCTGGCCGCCGGGGTGCAGACCCAGCTGGAGGCCGTCGGATACGGCGACGACGTACCGGCCCGCGCCCTCACCGCCGCCCAGCACTACGCCTGGTGGGCCGGACATCCCTCGGTCACCCCGGAGCGGGTGTGCGCCGAGGCGGACGCCGTGCTCGCCGCCCTCGGCGTCCTCGCACCGGTGACCACGCCCCCGGCGGAGGGGGAGGAGAGCGTCACCGTGCAGCTGGCCCGCACGGCCGCGCCCGCGTTCGCCGCGGGGCTGCACTGGAGCGCCTGGGAGCGGGCCCTGCGCCACGGCTCCGAGGCGTCCCGGCTCACCGGCGAGGTGTCCGGACAGGCCTACTTCCAGCACGAGTTGGGCATCCTCGCGCTCTGCGCGGGACAGCTCGACCGGGCCCGCGCCGAGCTGGAGGCCTCGATCGGCCTGCGCGGCGCACTCGCCGACAAGCGCGGCACCGTCGCAGGGCGCCGCGCCCTCGCCCTGGTCGCGGACCGCTCCGGCACGCCGATCGGTGTCGCCGCCACGGCCGGGGAGGAGGTGCCGGACGCCCGCTACGAGGAGTCGCAGTCACCGCCCGGTGGCACCCCGGCGGCGTTCCCCCCGCTCCAGCCGCCCGCCTCCGACCCCGCGACCCTCGTCACCCACCGCTCCCCATCCGGCCCGGCGGCACACAAGGGCCGCGGCGGCCTCCGCGGCCTCGCCCGGCGCAACCTCGTGGCCGCCGGTGCGGGCGCGCTCCTCGCGGCCGTCCTCGGCACGGTGGTGACCCTCGGCGCCACATCCGACAACGACCCCACCACCCCGTCCAACGAGGTCGGCCCCAACCCGTCCGCCAGCCAGGGCACCGGCGACGACAGCCTCGGCGCCGACAAGGCGGACAACGGCGACGACAACAACGAGTCCGGTGACGTCGGCGCGGCTACCAGCAGCCCGACCGATCCGACGCCGACGGACACGGGTGCGGGCACGGACGAGCCTTCGGGCGATCCGAGCGGGACGAAGAAGCCGGGAGGGGGCGGCAATACGTCGCCGTCGCCGACGAAGACGCCGTCCAACACACCCACTTCAAAGCCGACGACGCCCACGCCAACGCCGACCCCGACACCGACCGAGTCCGAGTCGTCCAGCCCGACTCCGACTCCGACCCCGTCCGTGACGCCGCCCGACCCCCCGTCCAACTCCACCACCGCCAGTTCCAGCGCCCCCGCCGAGACCACCAGCTCGGCCGGCGCCCCGGAAACCAGCGAGGCAAGCAGCCCCAGCAGTTCGGTCGACGGCATCTGACGTTCCGCAGCACACGCAGCACAAAAGGGCCGGGTCCGTCACACACGGACCCGGCCCTCGTCGTCGTAGAACCCTTAGAACAGCCGCAGCTTGTCGTCCTCGATGCCCCGCATCGCGTCGTAGTCCAGGACCTGGCAGCCGATGCCGCGGTCGGTGGCGAGGACGCGGGCCTGGGGCTTGATCTCCTGGGCGGCGAAGATGCCGCGGACCGGGGCGAGATGGGGGTCGCGGTTGAGGAGTTCCAGGTAGCGGGTGAGCTGTTCCACGCCGTCGATCTCGCCGCGCCGCTTGATCTCGACCGCGACGGTCTGGCCGTCGGCGTCGCGGCAGAGGATGTCGACGGGGCCGATGGCCGTCATGTACTCGCGGCGGATCAGGGTGTAGCCCTCGCCGAGGGTGTCGATGCGGTCGGCGAGCAGTTCCTGAAGGTGTGCTTCCACGCCGTCCTTGATCAGGCCGGGATCCACGCCCAGTTCGTGCGAGGAGTCATGCAGGACCTCCTCCATGGTGATGATGAGCTTCTCGCCCGCCTTGTTGATGACGGTCCAGACGCCTTCGTCGTCGCCCTCGCCCTCTTTGAGTGTGCAGGGCGGCGACATCCAGTTCAGAGGCTTGTAGGCCCGGTCGTCCGCGTGAATCGAGACGCTGCCGTCCGCCTTCACCAGGATCAGGCGGGGTGCCGAGGGAAGATGGGCGGTGAGCCGGCCCGCGTAGTCGACGGAGCATCGGGCAATGACGAGACGCATGGTCGGCAACGCTACTCGACGGGCGCCGGTGCACGCGATTCGCCCTGGTGTACCCCTGTTCGTTTGTGGCCGATTGTGCGCCTATTGAGGCCGCTCCATGTACGCAATCTGCTGGTGCCGTCACCGTACGTTGCTTACCGTATTAAACGGGAGGTCGCGGTGTGTGTACTCAGCGTGTTCGGTATCGCGAACTCCCTGCCCTGTCCGGCAACCCCTGTGATCCGGGGGTGCGAGAGGAGAACCCATGTCGCTCGACGTCTCACCGGCCCTACTCGAACAGGCCGAGCGAGGCGAGGTCGACGAAGCAGAATTCGTCGACTGCGTCCGGACCTCCCTGCCCTACGCATGGGAGATGATCAGCTCCCTGGTGGCCCAGCTGAAGGTGGACGGCGGTGCGTTCGCCGACAACCAGACGCCCCCGCCGGACGAGCAGGCACGCGGCCAGCTGCTGCGTGCGCTTGCCAGTGACGCGATCCGCGGCGCGCTGCAACGGCACTTCGGTGTCCGGCTGGCCTTCCAGAACTGCCACCGGGTGGCGGTGTTCCCGCTCGACTCCTCGGTCGACGAGAAGCTGGCCCGCTTCACCTCGGTCCGCAGTCAGCTGCTCAATCAGTCGCCGGAGTTCCGGGACTGCTGAGGACGAGCCGCTTTGCTTGCCGCTCCGTACGCGGGAGGTGCATTCAGTACTGGAGCGGCAAGCTCCCCGCCGGGCTGGCCCGTTCACCCGAGGTGCGGGAGCACTTCGGCGCCGAGCCGACGGACGTTCTCCTCGGTGGCCGCGAGGTCCCCCGAGCCTTCGACGAGCAGCGCGAAGCGGGTGATACCGGTCCGCTCGCTGGTCGCCGCGAGGCGGTCGGCGCACAGCCGCGGGGTGCCCACCGGGTGCAGCCCGCAGAGGAGTTCGGTGTAGGCCAGCGGGTCGCGCATCTGCCGCGCACGGCCGTCGACCGTCACATGGGCGTCCAGGCCCTGCTTCAGCCAGCCCGGCATCGCCTTCAGCAGCGTCTCCACCGCTTCGGTACGCCGGTCGGCGATCTGGCAGATGCCGGCGGAGACATGGGCCGCGCCGAGGATCTCGTCCGCCGGCCGCCCGCACGCGCGCGCGTGCCCCCGCCACAGGGCGATCATCTCGGCCTTCTCCTCGTCCCCGACATGCATCCCGAGCAGCATCGGCAGCCCGCGCTCGGCGGCCAGCCGCACGCTCGCCGGTGAGGTGCACGCGAGGACGACCTCGGGGCCCGGGGTGCCGGTCAGGGACTCCGACGGCCTGGGTACGACGGCCACTTCACGGAAGGCGAAGCGGTCCCCGTCCGCCGCCACCGAGGGTTCGCTGAGCCAGCGCAACAGCAGATCGAGTGATTCCGGGTACGCCTTCTCGTACGCCTCCAGGCCCGAGCCGAACACCTCCAGGTCGACCCAGGGCCCGCCGCGCCCGACGCCCAGCGAGAAGCGCCCGCCGCTCGTCATGTGCAGCAGCGCGGCCTGCTCGCCGAGGGCGACGGGGTGGACGGTGGGCAGTACGCTGACCGCCGTGCCGACCCTGAGGCGGTGGGTGCGGCCGAGCAGTAACGCGGCCAGCGTGATCGCCGAGGGGCAGGTGCCGTACGGCACGAAGTGGTGCTCGGCCAGCCATACCGCGTCGAGCCCCGCCTCCTCCGCCACCTCGGCCGAGCGGACCGCGCGGTGCAGCGCCTCCCCCTGACCCTGGCCCGGGAACTGGGCCGCCAACACGAAACTTCCTACGCGCATTGCTTTTTCCTGCTTCCTTGGCTCCGACATGGAGCTCCCCCACCGGGCATAACCGTCTGACACGTGCCGAGGACACGGCTTGGCGAAGAGATTTGCGGATTGTCTGGAGAACGGATCAAGAAACGGGTCGAGTAGGGGTCGGTAGGGGATCGGGAAGGGACGGGCCGGGAGGGCGACTTGCGTGATTGGTCCTCTACGCGTACCCCTGACCGCGCCGCGTAGGCTGTTTGGGCCCGTGCTTCCTGTATAGCCCCGTGAGGTGTTCCGTGTCCCCGCGTCGCAACCGACCCAAGGGCAGTGAGTCGTCCGGCCGGAGCGCCGAGGACGACCGGCCGGGCCGATACGGCGGCTGGGAGTCGAGGGAGAGCTGGCGGGGCGAGGAGTGGAACGTGCGGCACGTGGCCGGGGCCAGTGCGCAGGGCAAGATGTACCGCTGTCCCGGCTGTGACCAGCTGATCCCCTCCGGTGTCCCGCACGTCGTCGCCTGGCCGGACCACTCGGGCGTCGACGAACGCCGCCACTGGCACAAGGCGTGCTGGAACGCGAAGGACCGCCGCACCACACGGGTGCAGCGGTCCAGGAACGCGCCGAAGTTCTGACGGGACTCAGACGTCCCGCTGCTCCAGCAGGGCGTAGGCGCCGACGAAGGCCACGGCCGTCACGCCGAGGACGATCCACAGCGGCTCCCAGCCGGAGGGGCCCGTCTCGGTGAGGGAGTTGGAGTAGAAGACGCTGAGCTGGTTCGGGATCGAGTACTCGAACAGGGCTTCCTGCAGGTCCCGCAGCGACTGCGAGAACATGAACAGCGCGATGACCAGCGGGGCCAGGACGACGCCGATCATGACGGTGATGGCACCGGCCGAGTGCCGGATGATCGAGCCGATGATGAGCGAGAGCAGCCCGAGGAGCGCGATGTAGAGGGACACACCGAGCGTGCCCTTCAGCCATTCTCCGCTGGACGGATCCCGCGCGTCGGTCACCATGCCCACCTGGGCGACGGCCACGAACGAGGTCGCCACCAGCGTCACCACGAACGCCACCGTGAAGAACACGATCGCCTTCGCCGCCATCACCCGCCCACGCGAGGGGCACGCGGTCATCGTCGTACGGATCATGCCCGTGCCGTACTCCGAGGCCGTCGTCAGCACACCGAGGGTGATGATGCACATGACGCCGAGGAGCAGTCCGAAGAAGCCCAGGGCCAGCGGGTTCTCGTCGCCCAGACCGGCCTCGGACGAGTTGGCGACCAGTGCGCCGGCCGCCAGCCCGATGCCTACGACGAGCAGCACGAACACGCCCAGCGTCCACATCGTGGAGCGCACCGACCGGATCTTGGTCCACTCCGAGGCGAGGGCATGCCCGAGGTGCGTCCGGACGACGGGGATCGGCGAGGTGTACGTCGGGAACTGCGAACCGGGGGCAGCCTGCCACGCGGGCGCGGCCTGCTGCGTCGGGGGCTGGGGCGTGCTCATCGGGCGTCCTCGTGCTTGGTCGGGGCGGCGGCGGGCTGCGCGGGGGCGGCGGGGGGCTGTGCGGGCGCGGCAGCGGGCTGCTGGGGTGCGGGTGCCGACTGCGCGGGCGCGGGCTGCTGAGCCGGCGGCGCGGGCTGGGCGTACGGGTTGGGCTGTCCCGCGCCGGGGACGGCGCTGGGCGCACCGGGCGCGGCAGGAGCGCCGTACAGGCCCTGTCCCTGCACGGCCGGCGGGGCGAACGGCTGCCCGCCCTGCTGGGGCGGCGGCGGGGCGTACCAGCCGGGCTGGCCCTGCCCGGGAACCGGCATCGGGGGCTGCGTGCCGGGCGGCAGGGGCTGCATCAGCCCCTCCTTCTGGTCGACCGTCGACCGGTAGTCCACGGCGCCCTGCGTCATCCGCATGTACGCCTCCTCCAGCGAGGCCTGGTGCGGCGACAGCTCCCACAGGCGTACGTCCGCCTCGTGCGCGATGTCGCTGATGCGGGCCAGCGGCAGCCCGGTCACCCGCAGCGCGCCGTCCTGCTCGGGCAGTACGTGGCCGCCCGCCTCGGTGATCGCGGTGGTCAGCTTCTCGCGCAGCTGCGGCTCGGTGTCGGGCGTGCGCACGCGCGCGAAGTCGGCGGAGTTCGCCGAGATGAAGTCCGTGATGCGCATGTCGGCGAGCAGCTGCCCGCGGCCGATCACGATGAGGTGGTCGGCGGTCACCGCCATCTCGCTCATCAGGTGCGAGGAGACGAAGACCGTACGGCCCTCCGCCGCGAGCGACTTCATCAGGTTGCGCACCCAGAGGATGCCCTCGGGGTCGAGGCCGTTGACCGGCTCGTCGAACAGCAGGACCTGGGGGTCGCCGAGCAGCGCGGCGGCGATGCCGAGGCGCTGGCCCATGCCGAGGGAGAAGCCCTTGGAGCGCTTCCTGGCCACGTCCTGCAAGCCGACCACGCCGAGCACCTCGTCCACGCGGCGGGCCGGGATACCGGACAGCTGGGCGAGGCAGAGCAGGTGGTTGCGGGCGGCCCGGCCACCGTGCACGGCCTTGGCGTCGAGCAGCGCGCCGACCTGGCGGGGCGCGTTGGGCAGCTTGCGATAGGGGTAGCCGCCGATCGTCACCTGCCCCGAAGTGGGGTTGTCCAAGCCGAGGATCATCCGCATCGTCGTCGACTTGCCCGAGCCGTTCGGCCCGAGGAAGCCGGTGACGGCACCGGGCCGCACCTGGAAGGAAAGGTTGTACACAGCGGTCTTGTCGCCGTAGCGCTTGGTCAGGCCGACTGCCTCGATCATGCTCCGCACCCATCGAAAGGTTCAGGACAGCGGGGCACACGCCCCCCGTAAGGGTTAGGAGGATATCCGGGCACTGACGGTTCCCTTCAAGATGAAGCAAAACCGTAAGGTTCAGGCGTCCCTTTTCTTCAGCAGTACGTAACCGCCCACAAGCGCCACGACCACCCACAGCGCCATGATCGCGAGCCCGCCCCAGGGGCCGTACGGGGCGTCGTCGTCGACCGGCGTGACCACCTGCATGATCTTGCTGCCGGCCTGGTCGGGCAGGTACTGGCCGATCTTCTTCGTCGCCGAGACATTGCCGAGGATGTTGGAGATCAGGAAGAAGAACGGCATCAGGATGCCCAGCGACAGCATCGGTGAGCGCAGCATCGCGGCGACGCCCATCGAGAACATCGCGATGAGGGTCATGTAGACCCCGCCGCCGATGACCGCGCGCAGCACGCCCGGGTCGCCGATGGAGGCCTTGAGGTCGCCGAGCATCGCCTGCCCCAGGAAGAACGTGACGAAGCTGGTGACGAGGCCGACGGCCAGGCAGAGGCCGGTGGCGACCGCGATCTTGCTGACCAGGAAGGTGCCGCGCTGCGGCACCGCGGCCAGCGAGCTGCGGATCATGCCGGTGCTGTACTCGTTCGAGACGACGAGCACGCCGAACACGATCATCGCCAGCTGACCGAGGCTCATGCCCGCGAAGCTGATGAAGGTCGGGTCGAAGGAGAGCTGGTCCTGCCGGTTCATGTTGTCGAACTCGCTCTTCGACAGCGCCGAGATCAGGATGCCGAGGCCGATGGTGACCACCACGGCGAGGGAGAGCGTCCAGACGGTGGACGCGACGGAGCGGATCTTCGTCCACTCGGAGCGGATGACCTGGGTCGTCGCCATGCTCAGGCCCCCTTGTTCCAGCCGTTGCCCCACGGTTCTTGCCGAGGGGCGTCGGAGTGTGCGTGGTATTCCACCGATTCGGCGGTCAGCTGCATGAACGCCTCCTCCAGCGAGGCCTGCTGCGGGCTCAGCTCATGCAGCACGATCTGGTGCTGCGCGGCCAGCTCGCCGATCCGCTCGGACTTGCTGCCGTCCACCTCGAGGGTTCCGTTGCCGGTCTCCACGACGGTGATCCCGGCCCCGTGCAGCACATCGAGCAGCCGCTCGCGCTGCGGGGTGCGGATCCGGACGTACGACCGCGAGTTGCGCGCGATGAAGTCGGCCATGGTCGTGTCGGCGAGCAGCCGGCCCTGGCCGATGACGACGAGGTGATCGGCGGTCAGCGCCATCTCGCTCATCAGGTGCGAGGAGACGAAGACCGTACGGCCCTGCGCGGCCAGCGACTTCATGAGGTTGCGGATCCAGTGGATGCCCTCGGGGTCCAGCCCGTTGACCGGCTCGTCGAACATCAGGATCCGCGGGTCGCCGAGGAGCGCGCCCGCGATGCCGAGCCGCTGGCCCATGCCCATCGAGAAGCCCTTGGTCTTCTTCCGCGCGACCGCCGTCAGTCCGACCGTCTCCAGCACGTCCCGCACCCGGCTGCTCGGAATGCCGTTGCTCTGCGCGAGGCAGAGCAGGTGGTTGTAGGCGCTGCGCCCGCCGTGCCAGGCCTTGGCCTCCAGCAGGGCGCCGATGTACGTCAGCGGGTCCTTCAGCTGGTCGTAGTGCTTGCCGTCGATACGGACGTCCCCGGCGGTGGGGTGGTCGAGCCCGAGAATCATCCGCATGGTGGTGGACTTGCCCGCACCGTTCGGCCCGAGGAACCCCGTGACGATTCCCGGTCTGACGGTGAAGGTGAGGTTGTTGACCGCCACCTTCTCGCCGTACCGCTTGGTCAGCCCCTCGAGCTCAATCATGCGGCAACGCTAAATCGGGCGTTCGGCGGATGCCACCCGGACTGGCAAACCGAGGCCGACGGCTGTGGCAACAATCGACAAAGGCCCGCACCCCCTGCCCAGGGGATGCGGGCCTCGGCCGTACTAACTCACTCGCTTACCGGGTCTGCTGCGCCGGAACCCCGCGGGAGATCGGCTCGTCCTCGGCCGGCGTGCCGGCGGCGGCCACCGCGGCGCCCGTGAGGGTCGCCAGCATCTCGCGCACGTTGGTCAGCTGTGCGTTGATGGAGTCGCGGCGGTTGGTGAGGGCGGCCAGCTCGCGCTCGGATTCCGAACGGATGCGGTCGGCCTTGGCGTTGGCGTCGGCCACGATGTCCTCGGCCTGGCGCTGAGCCGTCTCCACCGTCTGGCGGGCGCGGCGCTCGGCGTCCGTGCGCAGCTTCTCCGCCTCCAGGCGCAGCTGCTCCGCGCGGTGCTCGATCTCGGCGAGGCGCTTCTCGGCCTTGGCCTGACGGGAGGCCAGGTCGCGCTCGGACTGCTCGCGGCGCTTGGCGAGGTTCGTCTCGAAGTCGGCGGCGGCCTGCGCGGCCTTGGCGCGGGTCTCCTCGAAGAGGGCGTCCGCCTCCTCGCGCTTGGACTGCGCGTCCTTCTGTGCCTCGGCACGCAGCTGGGCGGAGTCACTCTTGGCCTTCTCGACGATCCGGACGCCTTCGTCCTCCGCCTTGGCCTTGCGCTCCGCAGCGAACGATTCTGCGTCGTTGCGGACCTGCTGGGCCGACGACTCGGCGAGTTCGCGGTGCTGCTCGGCGGCTCGGCGGGCCTCCTCGCGCAGATCCTTGGCCTCTTCCTCGGCGAGGCGAAGGATCTTCTCGACCCGCGCGCCGAGGCCGGCGTACGACGGCTCAGCGTCGTTCACCTGAGCCTGGGCGTTCTGCGTTTCGAGATGGAGCTCCTCGATGCGCTTTTCCAGAGCGGTGATGCGGGCGAGAGCGCTGTCACGGTCGGAGACGAGCTTGGAGATCCGTTCGTCCACCTGAGCGCGGTCGTACCCACGCCGCACAAGCTCGAAGCCGTAGGGGGAAGTGTCGCTCATGGGGTTCCTGTCGAAAGAGACCGGTGAGGTGATAGGTGGAATCCTAGGGGCCGAAGCGGTGTGTCATCGAGCGGATGCGTGTTTGATCTGGAGAATGACACCCCTTTTGGGTGGCTAACCGTCAGACGGCTTGCCAAAGACTTGGTCAAAGGCCCCAGAAGACACCGAAACTCCTCGACTGCGCTAGCTCTCCGGCGACTTGCCACCCGATCGGGGGGCGCCGACCGTCGCACCGGCCTTGACCGCGCCGTCCTTGCCCGCCGACGGCGCTTCGAAGGACTCGAGCGCCTCCAGGACGTCCTGGACGCGGGAGATCTCGGCGTTGATGTCCTCGCGGCGCCGCACCAGCGTCTCCAGCTCGCGCTTGCCCTCCTCGACCGTGCGCTTCGCCTCGCGGATCGCCTCGGCCTTGAGTTCCTCGGCCTCCTTCACGAGCGTCGCCTTCTTCTGCTCGGCCTCCTTGAGCAGCCCCTCGGCCTTCTTGACCGCGGCGATACGGACCTTGCCCGCCTCCGAGTTGGCCTCCGAGACCAGCTCCTTGGCCTTCGCCTGCGCCTTGGCGAGCTGCTCCTCGGCGGCCTTGATGAGCGCGTCGCAGCGGTCGCCCGCCGACTTCATCGTCTCGGCCGACTCACGGCGGGCGCGCTCGTGCAGTTCCTCGATCTCCGTCGTGATGCGGTCGCGCAGCTCCTCGGCGCGCTCCCGGATCGCGGTGGCGTCCCGGCGGGCGCCGACGAGCAACTCGTCCGCGTCCGTACGGGCCTTCTCCACCATCGCGTTGCCCTCGACGGTCGCCTCGGACACCAGCCGGTCGGCCTCGCTGCGGGCCGCGCCGACCATCGTGTCGGCCTGCGCCTCGGCCTCGGCCGTCGTCTTGTGCGCCTGCTGCTGCGCCTCGGTGAGCAGTTTGTCCGCCTCGGCCGTGGTCTCCGTGATGAGCGTGTCGACCTGCTCGGCCGCTTCGGAGCGCCGCTTGTTGGAGTCCTTGCGGGCCTCGTCGAGGGTGCGCTCGGCCTCTTCGCGCGCCGACGACACCAGCCGCTCCGCCTCCGCTTCGGCCTCCGCCTTGACCCGCGCCGACTCGGCCCGGACCCGCTCGGCGTGCTGCTGGGCCGCGCCGACCGTCTCGGCGGCCTCCGCGCGCAGCCGCTCCGCGTCGCTGGTCGCGTCCGACATCCGCTGCTCGGCCTGGGCGACCGACTCGGCCCGTACGCGCTCGGCCTCCGCGGCCGTCTCCGTGGCCAGCCGCTCCGCCTCGGACCGCGCCTCGGTGATGAGGGTGTCCGCCTGCGTCGCCGCGTCCGACCGGATCCGGTTGGCGTCCTCGCGGGCGTCCGCCCGGGTGCGCGAGGCGTCCTGCTCGGCCTGCGCGGTGCTCTCCGACGCCTCCGTGCGCACCCGCTGGGCGTGCTCGGCGGCCTCCGAGCGCAGCCGCTCGGACTCGGCGATCGCCTCCGAAACGGTGCGCTCCGCAAGGGACTTGGCGGCCTGCGTCTCCTCGGCCGCCTCCCGCCGGACACGGCCCGCGTCCTCGCTGGCCCGCTCCCGCTCGGCGTAGGCGTCCGAGCGAACCCGGTCGGCTTCCTCCTGCGCCTCGCGCCGGGTACGGTCCGCGGCGTGCTCGGCGGCGGAGCGCAGCCCGGTGATCTCCTCCTGGGCCTGCTCGTGCAGCCCGACGACCGAGTCCCGTACCTGCTGGGCGTGTTGCTCGGCAGCGGACACCATCTCGGTGGCGCGCCGGTCGGCCTCCTCGATCAGCCGGAGCGCCTCGGTCTGCGCCTCCTCCACGCGGCCCCGCGCTACGGCCAGCAGCTCCTCGCTCTGCTCGCGGGCCCGCTCCCGCTCCTGGTCCGCCTCCTGGCGCGCGGAGCCGAGGAGTTCCTCGGCCTCGCGGCGGCGCCGGGCGGCCTCCTCCTGGGCGGCGGCCAGCGTCTCCGTGGCCTCCGTGCCGAGCCGCTCGGCGGCGGCCTGTGCCTCCGAGCGGACCCGGTCGGCGGTGTCCTGGGCCTCCGACTTCAGCCGCTCGGCCTCCGCCGCGGCCTCCGACCGCAGTCGTACGGCGATGGCCTCGCCCTCCGCGCGGGAGGCGGACGCGTCCGACGCGGCCTCGTCACGCAGCCGTTCGGCCTCCGCCTCGGCCTGCGCCTGGA
Source organism: Streptomyces sp. 4N124 (assembly GCF_052245395.1). NCBI lineage: Bacteria > Bacillati > Actinomycetota > Actinomycetes > Kitasatosporales > Streptomycetaceae > Streptomyces > Streptomyces sp. 4N124. Next base: position 13,881 of record NZ_JBQQBS010000005.1, on the reverse strand, counting down.
GCGTACGGATCCGCTCGGCGGCCTCGGAGCGCAGCCGCTCCGTCTCCTCGGCGGCCTCGCGGCGGATCCGCGCGGCCTCCTCGCGGGCGTCGGTCAGCGCCTGCTCGGCCGTCGCGAGCCGCTCCTCGGCCTCCGTGTGCAGCCGGGTCAGTCCCTCGGCGGCCTCGGCGCGGCGGGCCTCTATGGCGCGCTCGGTCTCCTCGCGCAGCTCAAGCGAGGCCCGCTCGGCGTCCGCCTTGATGCCCTCGGCCTGCTCGACGACCTCCTCGCGGTGCCGCTCGGCCTCCTGGCGGGTGCGCTGCAGGGTCTCCTCGGCCTGGCGGCGCAGCGTCGTCGCCCGCTCGATCGCCTCCGTACGGACCTTCTCGCTGTCCGTCTGGGCGGTCTGGCGCAGCTCGTCGGCGTCGGCCTTCGCCTTGGAGAGCAGTTCCTCGGCGGTCTTGGCCGCCTCCTCGATCTGCTGGACGGCCTCCTTGCGGGCCTCCGCGCGGATCTTCTCGCCCTCGGCGACCGCGTCGGCGCGCAGCTGCTCGGCCTCGCCGCGCAGCCGGCGGGCCTCCTCCTGCAGCTCGACCGTCTTGGCGCGGTACTCCTTGGTGTCGTCCTTCGCCGAGCCCTTGAGCTGCTCGGCGATGTCGTGCGCCTCGGCGCGCAGCCGGTCGGCCTCGGTCTCCGCCTCGCGGCGGATCCGCTCGGCCTCCTCGGTGGCCGCCTTGGTGGTGTTCTGCGCGTCTTCCTGCGCCTTGTTGAGGACGTCCTCGGCGGTCTTGGCCGCCTTCGACAGCTGGGTCGCGCTCTCCTCGGCGGTGAGCGTGCGGGCCTTCTCGGAGGCCTCCTCGACGATCCGCTCGGCCTCGGCACGGGCGTCCGAGACGATCTGCTCGGCGTCCGACTTGGTGGCCTCGGCCTCCTTGGTGGCCTCGCTGACCAGCCGGGCGACCTGCTCCTTCGCCGTACGGGTGCGCTGCTCGTTGGCCGCCTCGGCGCTGGAGAGGGCCTTGGCGGCGGCCTCCTTGGCCTCGGTGAGCACCTTCTCGGCCTCGGCCTGCGCGGTGCGCAGCGCCTTCTCGGCCTCCGTCATCCGCTGCTCGGCGGCCCGGCTCAGCTCGGTCGCCTGGCGGCGGGCGCTGTCGGACTCGCTCACCGTGGAGGTGCGCAGCTGCTCGGCGTGGTCGGTGGCCTCCTGGGCCTGGGTGGACGCCGCGTTCAGCAGCCGCTCGGCGTCCGCACGGGCGCGACGCAGCAGCTGCTCGGCCTCCGCGCGGGCCGTCTCGGCCTCGCTGGTCAGCCGCTGCCGGGCCTCGGCGGTGAGCCGCTCGGCCTCCGCGCGGGCGGCGGCCATGGCCTGCTCGGCCTCCGCGCGGGACTCCTCGAGGAGCCGGCGGGCCTGCTGCTCGCTGCGGGCGCGCAGCTGCTCGGCCCACGCCACGTTCTCGTTGACGTGCGACTCGACGGTCTGCCGGCGCTCGGCCAGCTCCTGGTCGAGCTGCTGGCGGCGGGTGACCGCCTCCTGATGCAACTCCGCCTGGAGCCGGGCGGCCTGCTCGGCGTGCTCCTGGAGGATCCGCTGGGTCTGCGCCCGGGCCTGGCTCATCTCCCGCTCGGCGTCCAGCCGCAGCTGGTCCGCCTGCATCTGGGCGTTGCGCAGCAACTGCTCGGCCTGATAGCCGATGTCGCCGCCCTCGTAGGCGGGCCGGGACATGAGGGTGCGCCGCGCCTCGTGCAGCTTGGCGCGCAGCACCTCGACCTGGTAGCCGAGGTCCTCGGCGTGCTGGATCGCCTTTTCCCGCTCGGTCTTCAGCCGATCCATCTCGGCCTCGAACCGAGAGAGGTGGTCGACGTCAGCCGCCGGCTCTCGCTCCTGGCTTTCGTAGCCCCGCACTGCGCGGTCCCATCCGTCCCCTGGTCGCAAGTCTCTCCAAACGAGCACCGTCCATCCGCCGAACGGGGCCCCCGGGGAATGGTGTCAGATCAACGGCGGAGCACGGGCTGCCGCCCCGACGCTCGCCCCCCGAAACCCGGACCCCGGCCAGCGGTCACCACAGGGTTGAGCGGCGACCGCCCCCAACCCTACCGGCCCATATGTACGGGGGTCAGTGCTCAGGTGACTCAACAGGCGCCGAAGTGACCAGTTCTGTCAGGACGCCATGGCAATCCTTTGGGTGCAGGAACGTGATCCGTGACCCCATGGAGCCGCGTCGGGGCTCTTCGTAGAGCACGCGTACGCCCTTGTCCTTGATGTCCGCGGCATCGGCGTCGACGTCCGCCGTGCCGAAAGCGATGTGGTGGACCCCCTCCCCGTTCTTCGCGAGCCACTTCGCGACGGTGGAGTCCTCGCGGATGGGCTCCAGGAGCTGGAGGTAGGACGCCCCGCCGTCGGACGTATCGTTGATCTTGAGCATGGCCTCGCGTACGCCCTGCTCCTCGTTGATCTCGGAGTGGAACACCTCGAAGCCATAAGTGGCCCGGTAGAACTCGACGGTCTTGTCGAGGTCGAAGCAGGCGATCCCGATGTGGTCGATTCGCGTCAGCATGAAGTCAGTGCAGCGCTACGGGGACGGTTACGCAACGTGCGCGCGATCACACCGACTGCCGGATGACGCGGTGGACTACCGCTCAGTACATTCGAAGTAAACCCTCGTTCACTCCTCAGCTGTGCAGCTGGAAGGGGATCGCACCTCATGTCTGGAACGAACACCACGACATCCGTCATCGTCGCGGGTGCCCGCACTCCGATGGGTCGGTTGCTCGGCTCGCTCAAGTCGTTCTCCGGGGCCGATCTAGGCGGCTTCGCGATCAAGGCCGCCCTCGACCGTGCGGGGATCGGTGGCGACCAGGTGCAGTACGTGATCATGGGCCAGGTGCTCCAGGCCGGGGCGGGGCAGATCCCGGCGCGCCAGGCCGCGGTCAAGGCCGGCATTCCGATGAACGTCCCGGCGCTCACCGTCAACAAGGTGTGCCTGTCGGGCCTCGACGCGATCGCGCTCGCGGATCAGCTGATCCGCGCCGGCGAGTTCGACGTGATCGTGGCCGGCGGCCAGGAGTCCATGACCAACGCCCCCCATCTGCTCCCGAAGTCCCGCGAGGGATACAAGTACGGGGCGATCGAGATGCTCGACGCCATGGCGTACGACGGTCTGACCGACCCGTGGGAGAACGTCCCCATGGGCCAGTCGACCGAGAAGCACAACACGAAGCTGGGCATCGCGCGCCCCGAGCAGGACGAGATCGCCGCCTTGTCCCACCAGCGCGCCGCGGCCGCCCAGAAGAACGGCGTCTTCGAGGCCGAGATCACCCCGATCGAGATCCCGCAGCGCAAGGGCGAGCCGGTCGTCTTCAGCAAGGACGAGGGCATCCGCGCCGAGACGACGGCCGAGTCGCTGGGCAAGCTGCGCCCGGCGTTCGCCAAGGACGGCACGATCACCGCGGGTTCGGCCTCGCAGATCTCCGACGGTGCGGCGGCCGTGGTCGTGATGAGCAAGGCCAAGGCGCAGGAGCTGGGCCTCGAGTGGATCGCCGAGATCGGCGCCCACGGCAATGTGGCCGGTCCGGACAACTCTCTCCAGTCGCAGCCGTCGAACGCGATCCTGCACGCCCTGAAGAAGGAGGGCCTGGAGGTCGCGGACCTCGACCTCATCGAGATCAACGAGGCGTTCGCGGCGGTCGCCGTCCAGTCAATGAAGGACCTCGAAGTGTCCAGCGAAAGGGTGAACGTCAATGGTGGCGCGATTGCCCTCGGCCACCCGATCGGCATGTCGGGCGCCCGCCTCGTGCTGCACCTGGCGCTGGAGCTGAAGCGCCGGGGCGGCGGCGTCGGCGCGGCCGCGCTGTGCGGCGGCGGCGGGCAGGGTGACGCGCTCATCGTGCGGGTACCCAAGGCCTGATGTCGTTTACGTAGGTGAGCTGAACGGAGCTGTGATGCAGGACGTCTCCACGCTGGTGGCCCAGGCCAGAGAAGGCCGGCCGCGGGCCGTGGCCCGGCTGATCTCCCTGGTGGAGGGGGCGTCACCGCAACTCCGTGAGGTCATGACGGCGCTCGCCCCGTTGACGGGCAACGCGTACGTCGTCGGCCTCACCGGCTCACCGGGTGTCGGCAAGTCGACATCGACGTCGGCGATGGTGACGGCGTATCGCAAGCAGGGCAAGCGGGTCGGCGTCCTCGCCGTCGACCCGTCCTCGCCGTTCTCCGGCGGCGCCCTGCTCGGCGACCGCGTCCGTATGTCGGAGCACGCCTCCGACCCCGGCGTCTACATCCGCTCCATGGCGACGCGCGGCCACCTGGGCGGCCTCGCGTGGTCCGCGCCGCAGGCGATCCGCGTACTGGACGCGGCGGGCTGCGACGTGATCCTGGTCGAGACCGTCGGCGTCGGCCAGTCGGAGGTCGAGATCGCCTCGCAGGCGGACACGAGCGTGGTCCTCCTCGCCCCCGGCATGGGCGACGGAATCCAGGCCGCCAAGGCCGGAATCCTGGAGATCGGGGATGTGTACGTCGTCAACAAGGCCGACCGCGACGGCGCCGACGCGACCGCCCGCGAGCTGAACCACATGCTGGGCCTCGGCGAATCCCGGGGCCCGGGCGACTGGCGCCCCCCGATCGTCAAGACGGTCGCCGCCCGCGCCGAGGGCATCGACGAGGTCCTCGAAGCGCTGGAGAAGCACCGCGCCTGGATGGAGGAGCACGGCGTCCTCGCCGAGCGCCGGCTGGCCCGCGCCTCCCGCGAGGTCGAGACGATCGCCGTCACCGCCCTGCGCGAGCGGATCGACGACCTGCACGGAGACCGGCGGCTGAGCGCGCTGGCGGAGCGGATCGTCGCGGGGGAGCTGGATCCGTACGGGGCGGCTGACGAACTGGTCGCCGGCATCACCGCCAGCTGACGGGAAACGGCCGGACGACTGCCGAGCGCTCCGCAGGACGGGAGCGCTCGGCCGTCGTCCGGCCGCGGGTCCGTTGTGGCTGGTCGCGCCCACGCGGCGGAGCCGCATATCGATACAGCCCCGCGCCCCTTCGGGGCGCTGCACCTGCCGTTCGCTGAATCGTCAGTCGTCGTGACGGTCGTCGTCGCGACCGTCGTCCGCCCGGCCGTTCCGGTCGTCGGTGTCGTCGTCGTCCGAGTCCGCCGTGACCTTGCCGGTCTTCAGGTCGACGCGCCAGTCGCGGTCGTCCTTGCCCGAGCCCGTGCTGACGTCCCAGGCCTTCGAGCGGCCGTCGTCGTCGAGGTCCACGTCCGTCACCGTTCCCTTGGCGGCGGCGGCCTCGGCGGCCTGCGCGGCGGTCACGGAGGTGCCCTTGAGGGCGGCGCGTACGCCGGCGGTGTCGTCGTCATCGTCCTCGCGCCCGGTGTGGGATCCGAGGACGTTGCCGTTGGCCGGGTCGATGCGGACCTGGTGCCAGGTGTTGTCGTCGGCGAGGATGCGGACCTTCCACCCGGCCGCGCCGTCATCCCCGTCGTCGTCACGGTCGTCGTCCAGGTCGGCGGAGACAGCCGTGCCCGGGGTTTCCTTCAGGGCGGCGGCGATCGCGTCGGCGGCGGTCACGGTGCCGGACTCCACGCGCGGCGCGGCGTCGTCCCGCGTCACCGTCGCGTCCTTCTGCCGCGCAGGCGCGTCGTCGTCCCCCGTGACCGCGAGTGCCGTGGCCGTACCGCCCCCGATCAGTGCGGCGGCCGTGACAGCGGCGATCACGATGTTGCGCTTCATGCGGATTCCTCCAGAGTCGTTCGTGTTCGACGGGAATCAATCTCGCTGACCGACGCTGAGGGGAACCTGAAGCCGCCTGAAGAGTTCTTCAGCTTGGCTTTGCGAACCTTGACCCATGCGCCTGTTGATCGTGGAGGACGAAAAGCGGCTCGCCTTGTCGCTCGCCAAGGGCCTGACGGCCGAGGGCTACGCCGTCGACGTCGTGCACGACGGCCGCGAAGGCCTGCACCGGGCGACCGAGGGGACGTACGACCTGGTGATCCTCGACATCATGCTCCCCGGCCTCAACGGCTACCGCGTCTGCGCCGCCCTGCGGGCCGCCGGCCACGACGTGCCGATCCTGATGCTCACCGCGAAGGACGGCGAGTACGACGAGGCGGAGGGCCTCGACACGGGCGCTGACGACTACCTCACCAAGCCGTTCTCGTACGTCGTCCTGGTCGCCCGGATCAAGGCCCTGATGCGGCGACGGCAGGGCGCCGGGGCCTCGCCCGTGCACGTCCACGGCGAGCTGAAGGTCGACACCGCCGCCCGCCGGGTCTTCCTGGCCGAGGACGAAGTCGCCCTGACCGCCAAGGAGTTCGCGGTCCTGGAGCAGCTCGTGCTGCGGGCCGGCGAGGTGGTGTCCAAGGCCGAGATCCTGGAGCACGTCTGGGACTTCGCGTACGAGGGCGACCCGAACATCGTCGAGGTGTACATCAGCACCCTGCGGCGCAAGCTGCGCGCCGGGCTCATCCGGACGGTGCGCGGCGCCGGCTACCGGCTGGAGACGGCGTGAGACGACGGCTCTTCGGCTCCGTACGCTCCCGGGCGACGCTCGGCGCCACCCTCGTCGTCGCCGTGGCGCTCCTCGCGGCCGGTACCGCCGTCCTGCTCTCCCTGCGGTCCAACCTCGTCGGCGAGGCGGGCACGCAGGCCGAGCGGACCGCGCGGGAGGTGGCAGCCGACCTCGCGGCCGGGACGGCGTACGACCGGCTCTCCCTGGACGACGACGACCAGCCGGTCCAGGTCGTCGACGCGGACGGCAGGCTCGTCGCGGCGAGCGAGAAGCTGGAGCGGATCAGCGGGACGGGCACGGACGCGGTACGGCCGCAGACGCCGGTGGGCAGCCCGGTGGAGGGCGACGACGATGATGACGACGACTCCGACGACCAGTCCCTGCAACCCGGTGAGATCGGCCGGCACACCAGGTTCCACGACGGTTCCGCGACCATCGAGAGGGAGACGGCCGACTACCGGTTCGCCGAGGTCCATGTGCAGGTCCCGGGCAAGGGCGCGCTGACCGTCTACGCGGGCGCCCCGCTGTCCGCCGAGCAGAGCGCCGTCAACACCGCGCTGACCGTCATGCTGATCGGCTTCCCGCTGCTGCTCGGCGTCGTCGCGGGCGTGACGTGGCTGGTCACCCGGCGTGCGCTGCACCCGGTCGAGGGCATCCGCGGCGAGATGGCCGCGATCACCGCCTCCGAGGACCTGGCACGCCGCGTGCCGGTGCCGGACACGCACGACGAGGTGGCCCGGCTCGCCCGGACCACGAACGAGACGCTGGCCGCCCTGGAGACCTCCGTGGAGCGCCAGCGGCGGTTCGTCGCCGACGCCTCCCACGAGCTGCGCAGCCCCATCGCGTCGCTGCGCACCCAGCTGGAAGTGGCCGCCGCCCACCCGGAGTTGCTGGACCTGGACGGGGCAGTCGCCGACACCGTACGACTGCAGCACCTGGCCGCCGATCTGCTGCTGCTGGCCCGGCTGGACGCGGGGGAGGGGCCGACCGACACACGGGTGGACCTCGCCGCGCTGGCCCGGGAAGAGGCCGCGGGCCGGGCGGGCGTGACGGTCGAGGCCTTCGACGCGGTCGAAGTGGTGGGATCACGCGGGCAGTTGGGGCGGGTGCTGGCCAATCTGCTGGACAACGCGCGGCGGCACGCCAGATCGGCGGTCACCGTGGCCGTGCGGCGGGACGGGGACCGGGCGGTGGTCGAGGTCGCCGACGACGGTGACGGGGTGCCGGAGGCCGATCGGGAGCGGATCTTCGAGCGGTTCGTACGGCTGGACGCCGCCCGCAGCCGTGACGACGGCGGGGCGGGGCTGGGCCTCGCCATCGCCCGGGACGTCGCCGTACGGCACGGCGGCACGCTCACGGTGCGGGACGCACCGGCAGGCGGAGCCCTGTTCGCACTCCGCCTGCCGCTTGCCTGATCAAGCCGTCAGGGGCGCCCTCGCTGCCCGCGCAGGTGCTCCGCGATCGGCTTCAGCGCCTTGTCGAGCTCGGTCAGTGCCTCGGGGGACAGCAGATCGATGAAGTGCCTCCGCACAGACGCCACATGATGGGGCGCGACCTTCTGCATCGTCTCCATGCCGTGCTCGGTCAGCACCGCGTACAGCCCGCGGCGGTCGGACTCGCAGTTCTCGCGCCGCACCAGGTCCGCGTTCTCCATGCGGGTGATCTGGTGTGAGAGGCGGCTCTTGGACTGGAGGGTGGCGGACGCGAGGTCGCTCATCCGCATCCGTACGTCCTCCGACTCGGAGAGATTCACCAGGATCTCGTAGTCGTTCATCGTCAGGCCGAACGGCTGCAGGTCCTTCTCGAGCTGGTACGTCAACAGCCTGTTGACCTCCAGGTGGGTGCGCCAGGCGCACTGCTCCGCATCGGTCAGCCAGCGCGTGGCCGTCTCGGTCTCCATGAATGCAGTCTACCTAAAATGTTGAAAGGCGAACTAGTGAGGGTGGTGTGACTGCGTGCACGCGTTCGACGTCACACTCCGCAGACTACCGCTCACAGCCCGAAGCGACGCTGGAGGTCCCCCAGCTGTCCGGGAAGACGCGGTGCGCCCGGTTGCTGTCCGGGCCCTGTGTTTCCCCCATGACCACCGGGTACGCCGGCCTGCTGCGGGACCGCCCCCGTGGCCTGCTCGGCCATCAGGGTTTCGGTGGACTGCAGCAGGACCGTACCGGCTCCCACGAACTCGAACTGATGCTCCTCTCCGGAGGCCCCGCCGAGGCCCGTCATCGCACGTAGACCGCCCATCAGGCCCGTCATATAGCCGTGGTCGTAGTGATGGCACGGCGACGGGCAGTCGGCCCAGCCGACGAGCGCCTGCGGGTCCACCCGGATCGGCGGCTCCATGAACACCACCGGACCGTTAGATGCGGCTACGAACTTGCCGGTTCCGATCAGCGTCAGAAAACCTGGAACGATCGACTGCTTGAGCGCGAGACTTGGCTGAAAAGCGAGGAGGTTGCCCGAGCGAATGGTCAGGTTGCCGTTCTCGAGGTCGTATGAATTCACGTCGAAGGCCCGGTCGGCGAGGAGCATCTTGCCCGAGCCCTCCGCCACGACCCAGTCGCTTGCGTGCAGAGGCGAATGAAAGGACGTACGGACAAGACGGTCCAAACGGCCGTGCCCGACGCCGTTGAAGTCGATCGAGCCGTAGTAGGCGATCATCTTCCCCTTCTGCAGGAACCACTGGGTGCCCTTGAGCTCCACGCAGAAGGTGTACGAGTTCACGTTGTCGTCGGCGGGCAGGGTCATCGGGTCGTGGACGACGACGCCCGGAGTTCCGTAGGTCACAGCTTTTCCTCCGAAGCCTGGACGTACACCGCGCCGTTGCCGCTCAGCTCCAGCTGGAACGCCTCGCCGGAGCCACGGCCCACCATGTCCCGCCAGCCCAGGGCCGTGGACAGCTTGTTGCGTACGTCGCCGTGGTGGGCGACGTAGGCCTGCGGGTCGACATGGACGGGCCGCTGGGGGGTGATCGGTATCTCGAAGACGCCGCCGTGCGCCATCACCGCGACCGCGCCCTGTCCCTTGAGGGTGGTGGTGAACAGCCCCTGCCCCGACACCTGGCCCCGCACCATGCCCATCACGCCGCCCTGCGCCCCCAGGAACATCGTCCCTTGCTGAAGCGTGCCCTCGAAGGCGAGCAGCCGGTCCGCCTCCACGCACAGCGTGTCGCCGGCGAGGTTGATCACCTGGACGTGGTGGCCGCCGTGCCCGAACAGCACCGTGCCGCTGCCCTCGACGGTCATCAGCGGCGTGTCCTCATTGGCGACCCGGCGCCCGATCATCGACATGATCCCGCCCTGGCCCCCGGCCGTGTTGGGCGTGAAGGACACCTCGCCCTTGTAGGCGAGCATGGCGCCGCGCTGGCTGAACAGCCGCTGGCCGGGCATGACGGTCGCCTCGACCATCTTGGAGTTGATCTCACGGAAGGTCATCTCACACATCCCCCGCGACGGTGTTCCGCTCGCTGGGCTGGACATACACGAGCCCATCCCCCTCGAAGCGGATCTGGAAGGCCTCGCCGCCGCCCTCGCCCATGAATGTGCGGAACGTCACACCGGACTGGAAGGACTGCCGCAGATTCCCCTGATGCGCGACATAGGCCCCAGGGTCGACGCTCAGCGGATACTGCGGACTCACCCGCAGCACCACAGCCGGCCCGTCGGACATGATCGCCGCCTGACCGTGCCCCTCGACGGTCGTCGTGAACAGCCCGTTGCCCTGCGAGGCGCCGCGCAGCCCCGTGAAGGACGTGCCCGTCCGCAGTCCCGCGTCGGTCGCCAGCAGGTTGCTCGACTCCACGTACAGCTTGTCCCCCTGGAGACTCACGAGGTTGATCTCGGACGCCCGGTCCGCGAACCAACAGGTCCCCTGCCCCCTCACCTCCATCACCGTCATCTGCTCCCCGGTGATCCGCCGCGTCACCATCCCGCGGATGCCCTCACCGCCGCCGCTCAGCTTCTTGAAGGCCATCTGCCCGTCGTACGCGACCATCGAGCCGTTCTTCGCCTTCACGGCGTCCCCGGTCATGTCGACGGCGAGCACCTTGCTGCCTTGAAGTCGGAACATCGCCACGGTGCGAAGGTAGCCGCAGCCGGTGCCCGCCAACAGGTCCCACGGGTGGAGATCGACCCTGATCGCACCCCTAAGGGCGGAGCGGCCGCACCCCCGGCCACGCGCTCGCGCAGCCGTTTGCCACAATGGGCGGACGTTTGTGCTCGTGTTCACAAGCAGTAGACGCTTCTCCCACCGAAGGTGACCCGTGGACCTCAAGACCGCCGCCGCCCTCCGCCGCCTCCGCCTCGTCTCGGCCCCCGAGGCCGTCTCGTTCCTGCTCCTGCTGGTCTGCTCGGTGCTGAAGCGGACCACGGACTTCAACGCGGTGCCCGTGATGGGCATGATCCACGGCGTTCTCTTCATCCTGTACGTGATCTTCTGGGCGGACGCCTGGAACCGCACGAAGTGGTCCCCGAAGACCGCCGCCCTGTACTTCGTCCTCTCCGTCCTGCCCACCGGCGGCTTCTTCGCCGAGCGCAAGCTCAAGCGCGAGGCCGAGAACGCGGTGATCGCCTCCCGCGCCCGCAAGGAAGGGATCGTGAACGCGTGATCGTCGCCTTCTCCGTGACGCCGCTGGGCGTCGGCGAGGACGTGGGGGAGTACGTCGCCGACGCCGTCCGCGTGGTCCGCGAGTCCGGCCTGCCCAACCACACGGACGCGATGTTCACCTCCGTCGAGGGCGACTGGGACGAGGTCATGGACGTCGTCAAGCGAGCCGTCGCCGCGGTCGAGGCGCGCGCCCCGCGTGTGTCCCTGGTCCTCAAGGCGGACATCCGCCCCGGCGTGACCGACGGTCTCACCTCCAAGGTGGAGACGGTGGAGCGACACCTGGCCGAATAGGCGGCACGCACACCAACAGCGGACCCCGGCCCGACAGGGCCGGGGTTTTCTCGTCCCACCTCTTTGAGCGATCGCTCAAAAAGCTGCTACGCTCCCGCTCGAAGCAGTTTGAGCACTCGCTCAAAAACGCGCTCACAACACGCTCACCAGGGGGATGAACGATGGGTCTCTACATAGAGGCATTCATACGCGCCGACCTCGACGACCTCTGGACCCACACCCAGGAGCCCTCCCAGCACCAGCGCTGGGACCTCCGCTTCACCGAGATCGACTACCTCCCGCGCACCGAAGGCGAGCCGCAGCGCTTCCGCTACGCCACGCGCGTGCTGCCCTTCCTCACCATCGCCGGCACCGGAATCTCGGCCGGCGAGAGGGAACGCCCCGACGGCACCCGCACCTCGGCCCTGCGCTTCGCCTCCCGGCACCCCCTCTCCCTCCTCGCCGAGGGCAGCGGCTACTGGCGCTACGTCCCCGACGGCGACGGAGTCCGCTTCCTCACCGGCTACGACTACCGCCCCCGCTGGGGCGCCTTCGGCGCACTGGCCGACCGCCTCGTCCTCCGCCCCCTGATGGGCTGGGCGACGGCATGGTCCTTCGACCGCCTCCGCCTCTGGCTGGAGCGCGGGATCACGCCAGAGCGAGCGCTGCTGAACTGGCTGGCGGAAATGACCGTACGAGCCCTGACCCTCACGCTCGCCGCCACGGCCCTGCTCAAGGCCTCCTCCCTCACCCTCTTCGGCCCGTTCGCGCCGACGATGGCGTACGTCTACCCCCTCTTCCTGACGCTCGCCATCTGCGCGGCCCTCCTCAAGTCCCCCCTCGCCTGCACGCCCGCGGCACGCCGCTGCCTGCGCACCCCACCCACGCGCGCGCGTGCCCCGCGCGTCCTGCGCACGCTGAAGGAGCTGTCATGACGTCGATCTTCCGCACGGTGATGGGCACGGACTTCGACCGCCTGCACCCCCAACTCCAGCGCCGCTTCTCGGTCGGCCTGTCGACCGGCGAGGCGTGCACAGGCCAGGGCGTCATGCACCGCATCTGGCACGGCGGCCCGTGGCTCAAACCCTTCCTCACCCTCGGCACAACCCGGAACATCCTCGTCCCGCGCACCGGCCGGAACGTCCCCTTCACCATCGAGAACGTCCCCTACGTGGACTCCTACGGCCGTGAGACGGTGACCTTCGTGCGCACCTTCGACCTGCCCGGCCGCCCCCGCCGCTTCGACGCCCAGATGGTGCTGAGCCCCAAGGGCGACCGCATCCTCGACTACCTCGGCACCCACCAGCACCTGGCGACCGACCTCCACTTCACCGCGGAGCCGGACGGCTCCCTCCTGATCCGCTCCGGCGAACACCGCTTCCGGGAGGGCCCGGTGGACGTACGCGTCCCCGAACTGATAGGCGCGACGGCGCAGGTACGGGAGAGCTACGACAACAACACGGCCCGCTTCCGCGTCCAAGTCCAGGTAGTGAACCGCTACTTCGGCCCGCTCTTCGGCTACGAGGGTTCGTTCAAGGCGACGTACACAGACATACAACGCTGCGGTGTACGCCCCGGACTCCGCCCCGTCCGCGAGGAGTTCCGCGCATGAGCCCCGAGACGGCGAAGGCCCTCGAGACCAAGACCAAACTCCTCGAGGGCGCGCTGCGGACGCTCACCGAGCAGGGCATCGCCAAGACGTCGGCCCGCACCGTGGCAGCCGCCGCCGGGGTCAATCAGGCGCTGGTCTTCTACCACTTCGGTTCGGTGGACGAGTTGCTGGCAGCGGCATGCAGATACGGCGCGGAGCGGACGGTAGCGCGCTACCGCCCCCGCCTGGCCACCGTCACGTCCCTCTCCGAACTCCTCACCGTGGGCCGGGAGATCCACGAACAGGAACGCGCCGGAGGCCATGTCGCCCTTCTCGGCCAGCTCCTCGCCGGCGCCCAGACCCACGAGAACCTCGGCCCGGCCACGGCGGCGGGGCTCGACCTGTGGATCGTCGAGATCGAGAAGGTCCTCACCCGAGTCCTCGCGGCGACACCCTTCGGCGAGTTCGCGGACCCTGCGGGGCTGGCGCGTGCGGTTGCCGCGTCCTTCGTAGGCATCGAACTGTACGAAGGGGTGGACCCGACGGGGGCGACCGCCGCGCTGGACGCCCTGGAGCAACTCGGTTTCCTTGTCGGGGCGTTGGAGGAACTCGGCCCAGTCGCCCAGCGAGCGGTACGCCACCACCTCCGCCGGACCAGCCGACGCTGACGACATGAACCCCGGCGTCGGTGCCGGCCCGGGGTGGGTCGCGCAGCCCGGCGCTGACGGGGCGCCGCCTGCGCCCACCCGTGCCGCCCCAGGCGGCACGCATGCCCGCAGCTTGGCGGGGCCGGCCCGACGCACTGGCGATGCGACCACGCACCCGCGGTCGCCCACGGCGGGAAGGGGACGCGGTGGGGGTGTCCGCCCGCAGCGGTTGTCGCGTCAACACGGGCACCTCTGTGAACGACCGAGCCGCGACGTTCCGAGGACGGACACCC